>CBFHBI010000197.1:0-5716 GCA_965653755.1 uncultured Blastocatellia bacterium | reverse complement strand
GACAAAAATTTCGGGCCCGTCTGATTGGACTTGACGGTGAAACCGGACTTTCGGTGCTGCAGGTGATCGGAGGACCAGTTCCTGTGCCCGCAATCAAACCGAGTGAGTTAATCGCGGGCCAGGGAGTGCAAATATTTTCTCCCGAACCGGCCAGCGGCGAAAACGAAGCCTCGGCGCGCACGACCTACGTCAAGGTCGGAAAGATCGAGGCGACGCTTGCCAGTGTTCCACCACCGCCCCCGCCGTCGCCAGACAAATTGCCCGAGAAAATGCCCGAGAGATTGATAGTCCGCGGCAGCAATTTTTCTCCTGCCGTGATCGGAGGCGTTGCTTGCGATCAACTCGGTAACACCGTGGGCATTGTTGAGTCGGTCGATGGAAACAACGCCAGCATTCTTTCGGCGCTCGCGGTTACGGCCGCAACCAAGCGAGTGTTGGAGCGGCAGGGCAGCGTGCCGCGTCCGCTGCTCGGCGTGCAGGGTCAGCCGATTCAATTCGCCGGCGCGGCCGGATTGATGGCCCACGGTTGGCAAGGCGATCAAGCGAATGATCTGATAAATAATAATTTCGGGATTCTACTCACCAGCGTTACTCCGAAAACTCCCGCGGCGGCTGCGAAGTTGCAACCAGGCGACGTGATTGTCAGCGTGAATCGGAAAGACGTGAAGAGCGCTGAAGATTTTTCTTACTATTTGGCCGACGCCGGCAGCGGCGAACAAGTGCAATTCACTGTCAGACGCCCGGCCGCATCGACGCCATTCGAAGTTCCGGTAACCCTCGGCGGTTCATTCGCGCCGGCGTTTCTGCCGTGGGATTTTGCTTTTCCGAGCACGGCTCCGGCGTTTGCTGCTTTACGACAATTCGGAATGCAGGTGGTGGGACTGAGCGGGAAGGCCGCATCGGCGTTTGGAGCTCAGAATGGTTTGATGGTGTTGGCGGTGCAGCCTGAAAGCGCCGCGTCACGTGGCGGCATTCGCGAAGGGGACATCATCGAATCGATCGACGGCCACGCGGTTAATCCAGGGTCGAACTCATTTACTTTGGCGATAGCTCGACAGAAGAGGCATACGGTCGCGCTAGTGCGGGATCGCGAGAAGAAACAAGTCGTGTTGGAAGTGGAGGAATGATGGGGCAGAAGGCAGAATGAATAGCGCAATCAAACGCTGAGTCCAAATTCCAAATTCCAGATTCCAAAACTGAAAGCTCACAACTGACAACTGACAACTGACAACTGACAACTCACAACTCACAACTCAAAACTGACAATTCATTCGATCTGAAAAGTTGTCCTCTGCGAGGCACTCGTTTTTCCGATTCGGTCTATCACGGTTACTTGTAAAACGTAGGCGCCGGCAGTCAAGCCGTCGAGCGAGACGTCTGCCGCGTAAGGGACCCGTTGCACATCGGGAACTCCTTCAGTCTGAATTTTGTGCAGCGGTGTCGTGATCACTGGTTCGCTATCGCGAAAGATCTGGACCTGCACGGCGAGATCGGGGAAAGACTTGCTGTTCGTGCCGGCCGGAACCGCGTTGCCACCGGCGCCGCTGGCCTCCGCCGCGCTGCCGGCCGCGTTGTAAATGAACGTCAGAAAACGGAGATATGATGAATTCGCGAACCGATGGTCCACATTCACTACCACTTGTTTGAGCGTTTCAGGCTGGTGCTGATCTGAAGTTGACTCGACGGCTGGAACTTCGTTTTCAGGTTTTCTTTCGCCGACGATCAAACTGCTCATCGTTAATTCCTTCCGGCCGACGTCAGGAATTTCGATCCATTCAAACGCACTGCCTCGGCTGCCCGTCTTTTCGTCCATGGCTGCGACTCGGACTTGATAGAGTCCCGGCTTGACCAGGGCGAAATGATTATAAAAAACATTCTCGGGCAGTTTATTGTTCGGGTTCTTCGTGGTCGGTTTGATCGTGATGCGCTTGCTGAATGTGCTGACTGATTTTCCTTGATCGTTCAGCACCCAACCGGCCACGTCCATCGCCGCGACCGCGCCGTCGGGTTTTGCGTCGAGCGCCAATGCGCTAGTGCCGACTTTGATCGTAGTCGTCAGCGTGCCGCCGTATTGTGGGGTATCCAGAAAATTCAGATTGATTGCGACCGGCATCGCCGTCGCCGGGTATTGCGCCCGCAGCACTGAGTTAATTTCATCGCTGGCAGTCTTGCCAACCGGCGGTGGTTCCGGTTTTGGTTTGTCCTTCGCAATTTGCTCGGGCGGCTCGCCGATTCCGCGGCGGAAGCGCACTACCAGATCGGGCCGCCCGATCACGCTGACTTCGATGCGCCGGAATCTCGGATTGCGTTGTTCCTCAGTCTCCGGACGCCACGCGAGCAAGTAGTACGTCGATGATTCTTTCAGGCCGGTCGCGACGGCGCTCGGCATCGAGTTGGTATTGAAAAACGCCCGGCCTCCGGTGTCGCTAGCCAGGGCGTTCAGCCCATCTTGCGTAGCTTTGATCTCACCAATGTTTGCTTGTGAGAGCACGCCGGAGGGATCTGCCATTTGCGACTGGCTCGCCTCAGGCTGTCCGGCGCCGAGACCTCTGGCGTCCATTGCATAGATGACCACACCGGCGCGCGCCGCCGCATCGGTAATTGCCTGGAGGCGATTGTCATTGTCCGAACGATTATGATCCAACAGAAAACCATCGGAGATAAAAAAGACAATCTTGCGCCCCGGCAATGCCGCTGCCAGTTTCACAAATCCTCGCAGCGCGCTGAAAGAGCGCGTCACCAGCGAGCCGCGTTCTTCGATTATTTGGGAGGCACGTTCGCGAATTATCGCTGCCGCCTGGTTGCGTGGAAGGTCACCGTCATGCTCGATCAATTTATCGATGAAAAAATCCAGCAGTCGAGTGTCGCCCCGGTCAACCGCAATCGCCTGGTACTCAGTTATCGGTGGATAGTCAATCGACTGCAGAGCCAGTGCCAGCGATCGTAAGCGTTCGGCCGCGCCCATCAGCACTGCTTTGTTGTCCGTGAGTTGCTGGAGAAAACCTAACTGTCCCGACGCCGAGATAATTTCCGCTTGATCGTTTTGCTTCATCTCGCGATCGATGAAGTGCTTGAGCATTTGGCGAGTGTAACTAGTGCTGCTGGGCGACAGGTGCAAGTCGTCGATAAAAAAGAAAACCGTGCGTCCGCGATCGAGTGGCAATGGAGCGGCGCCGGTCTTCGCGTTTGTTCCCCGCGCCGCGGCTAGTTGCGCTTCTTCGCTGCGGCTGCCGGCGGCGATGCGATCGAAGAAGGTGATCTCGCGCGGCTTGCCTTCGACGTTGAACGCGAACTGCTCGCGTTTCAGCCCATCGACGAAGTTGCCCTGCTTGTCGAAGACCATGAAATCGGTCTGGACCAGATCAGTGTTGACACGCACGACTTCATCCGGCTTCTCTTGCGCTAGAACAGTCGCGGCGGGCAGACTGCAAAGTGTGACGACAGCGAAAGCGCGCCATATGAACCGGGCTGTGTTCATAACGGTAGGTTTCGATTGCGCAACCGAGTCAGTACCATCCGCGTGAGCGGATGGGCCAAGGCGCCACTACGGTTCAAAGCGAACTTTTGATCCACCCGCTGACGCAGGTGGTACCGACTTCGAGTCTGGGGACGGAAAATTCGCCGAGAATGATATCATGATCCGCTCTTAAATCGTTCGCAGAATTTGCTGAGAATGGATATGGATGAACTGAAAAAATTTATTCGAGAAGTGCCGGATTTTCCCAAGCCCGGCATTAATTTTTATGACATCACAACCTTGCTCAAGCAGCCGGAAGGCCTGCGCAAAACCGTCGATGCGTTGGCCGCCCAATACGAAGGCGCGCAGATTGATGCGGTGATTGGTATCGAAGCGCGGGGATTCATTTTTGCTCCGGCGCTGGCGTATCACCTCGGCGCGGGAGTTGTTCCGGTGCGCAAACCAAAAAAGCTTCCTGCCGAACGCGCGTCGATCTCTTACGATCTTGAATATGGCCAGGACACCCTCGAGATTCATCGCGACGCCGTCCGTGACGGACAGCGCGTTATCATCGCTGACGATCTATTGGCGACCGGTGGCACGGCGAAGGCTGTCTGCAACCTGGTTGAAAGCCTGGGCGGAACCGTCGATGGTCTAGTGTTTGTCGTCGAGTTGGAGTTTCTGCCCGGTCGGCAGAAATTAGAGGGATACGACGTCAAGTCGCTGATTAAATATCAGTCGTAAGAGTTAAGCACAGCCTATTTTTTAATAATTTAGAACTCGATAAACTCAGACGGGAAATGCGAGAGATCCAGCGATTCCGTTTCAGGCACGAGCCGTATCCCCCACTGTTGCATAGCTAATGCTCCGAAGAGAATATCGATCTGCTTTCCGTCCTCGTCCGTGCCGATGCTATCAATGATCATTGCTTCCGTATGAAAGATCTTGTTCTCGATCTGCCCAACGAGTACCGCGGCTGTCTTCGATTCTTTGGTCTCGCCGCCGAGCCGTGTGTAAGTTGGTTGCGGAAGCTTCGTGGTCTCTAATAATGATGCTACTTCCGGAATGATGTAAGTATTGCGGGCGCCCGAATCAAACATCGTCCAAGCGTCTCTTCCGTCCACACGAATCATCTGACGAATTCTTCCCATCGCGCTCTTTAGCCTAATGCGTTGGGAAAAGCATGGCAAGCACTTTCAAGTTGGAAATTAGTCTTCGACTGACGTGGTTACAGTAATAGGAAGTGGTAACGAATCAGGCTTGCTCGTCAACTCTGCAGGTGCTAATTCTACGTTTACGAGTCTTGCGACGCGTGGCTTCAGCCAGAGCAATGCCAATCCAGCGGCGACGACGTTACACATTACGGCGGCCCAAAAAACTGGAGTCCACGAACCAGTCTGGCTCATCAACCACGCCGCGGCTGGACCACCGAGAATCGATCCCACGCCTTTCGCAGTGTATTGAATTCCGTAATTGGTGGTCGCGTGTTTGCTGCCGAAGATGTCGGCAATGGCCGCGGGGAAAAGTGAATAGATGTCGCCCCACGCGAAGAACATCAGACCGGAGATGGCAATGAACCAGAATGGATGGGCCACGACCAGAGTCAAGATAGTGATCGTGATCGCTTCCATCACAAAGACGATCGCCATCGTGTCGTATCGGCCAATGCGATCCGAAACCCAACCAAAGAACGGCCGCGCCGATCCGTTCAGAATCTGATTGAGAGACGAAGTCAGCGTCAGCACGGTGTAGCCGCCGAAAAGCGCATACTTGTCGTATCCGTAAGTCACACCGATTGGTTTCAATTGCGCAGTCAACATCAAGCCGCTGGCGGTCACCAGAGTCATCATCAAATAGAGCAAGTGAAATGATCCGCTGCGCAGCATTTCTGCAGGCGTGTAGTCGCGCATTGACTGCTGCACCTTGCGTTGCACTTTTGCTTTGATTACTTCCCAGCCCGCAGGTAACCAACCCGTCGGCGGCATGCGCAGGAACTGTGCTGATGCCAACACCACCAGACCTTGCAGTACGCCGAAGATAATGAATGCGCTGCGATAACCATTGTGCTCGATGAGATAAGCGACCGGTCGGATCGTGAGGGCCGTGCCGAAGCCATAAGATCCCGCGACGACGCCGACGCACAACCCGCGTCGATCCGGAAACCACTTCATGGCCACGCCGACGCAGCCGCCGTAAACGCCACCCGCGCCCACACCGCCAATCGCATAGACGACGTACAGAGCCGGCAGCGAATGCACC
>CBFHBI010000196.1:0-5744 GCA_965653755.1 uncultured Blastocatellia bacterium | reverse complement strand
CTGTTGAATAAGATCGACGTCATTCGAATGAGCAAAAGCAAACTGCGGCATCATCGCCGCGCCCGCCAGGCCGGCGGAAGCACGCAAGAAGTTTCGTCTGTCAATGCACATAAGATTTTGGAGCGCGGGCATCCCTGCCCGCATGAGCGCGAAGCGCGAAGAGTTTTTCGAGCGGCGCAATGCTACATGAAGTCAAGAGTCAGTACCACCCGCGTAAGCGGGTGGGTCAAACACGCAACTACTGCTTGATCCCATCCGCTTACGCGGATGGTACTGACCAATCGTGTACAATGCAGCGCCGATGCGCCACGCCATTCCTATCGTTCGATTATTTTGCCTCGTTCCGCTGATTGCGGCAGCGTTGCTCAGTGTCCGCGCCCAGCAACCCCTGCGTTGGGGCGCCGACCCGAGCGGCGGCGCGCCTTACGTTTACAACGATCCGAATAATCCCGATCAGTACATCGGTTATGAGAAAGAGATGGTCGATGCATTGGCCGCGGCGATGGGACGCAAGCCCGAGTTCGTGCCTTCGGATTGGGAGACGCTGGTCTCGGCGCTCGAACGCGGTTCATTCGATGTCATCATCAACGGCCTCGAACCAACCACCGATCGCGCGAAGCAGATCGATTTCAGCAAGCCTTACTACATTTTCGAATTGCAGTTGACGGTGCGCGCGAACGAAACGCGCATCAACTCGCTGTCAGATTGCCAACACCACACGGTTGGAACTTTGGGAAACACGGCGGCATCGCGTTTGATGGAAGCGCAGGGAATTCCGTGGAAGGGTTATGCCGATCCGGTGGCGGCTTACCAAGACCTCGAATTGAAACGGATTGACGCGGTGCTGATGGACGTGCCGATGGAAATGTTCTACGCGCGCCCGAATCCGAAATTAAAGCCGGCGGGCCGGCCGTTCGCGCGCGGAACCTACAACATCGGCTTGCCGAAAGGCGATGAGAAGTTGAAGGCCGATATCAATGCGGGCATCGACAAGATCATTCGCGACGGCACGCTCGAACAGATTCTGCGCAAGTGGAATCTTTGGAATGACGCGCAAGAGGAGTTGCAGTCGCCGATTCGCGCCGGTCAGAAAGAGGCGAAGATTCAGTACGATTTGACGTCCGCGGGATTCAGTCGTCACGGTGCTGATCGCTTTCGGATCGATGTTCATCGCGCTGGTGCTCGGCATGCCGCTCGCGATCGGGCAATGGAAAGGTCCACGGGTGGTCCAATGGCTCTGCACGATCTACGTTGAGTTCTTTCGCGGCACACCGGTTCTGGTCCAACTGCTCTTTTTATATTTTGGTTTACCGACGATCGGTCTCGCGATGCCTGGGTGGCTTACCGCATTGATTGGTTTGGGATTGAATTATGCGTCGTACGAATCGCAGGTTTATCGCGCGGCGTTGGAGGCAATTCCGCGCGGACAGTGGGAAGCTTCGTATTTGCTCGGCATGAGTCCGCTGCTGGCGTTTCGTCGCATCATTCTGCCGCAGGCGTTTCGCATTGCGCTGCCGCCGATGACGAACGATTTTGTTTCGCTGTTCAAAGATACTTCGACGGCTTACGCGATTTCAGTTTGGGAATTGGCGACCGCGTATCGTGAATTGGCAAATGCATCGGGTCAATTCTTGATGTTAGGTGTTGCCGTCTCGCTGTATTACCTGGCGATGAGTTTGCCGATGGCACACCTGGCGCGACGGCTTGAGCGACGATTACAAAGACGCGACGCGATCGAAGCGGTGGAACAGGAGGTTGCAACATAATCGTTTAGCGGCGGGCGTTGCCCGCCGTGTCGCGCGCAGCGGGCGGGCAACGCCCGCCTCTAAACGCATCGAATTGATCGACTTATGATTCGCGTTTCAAATCTAATCAAATCCGTCAACGGCACGCGCATCCTGCGCGGCGTTTCGTTCGAAGTGCAATCGCAAACTGTGCTCGGCGTCATCGGGGCCTCGGGCAGCGGCAAGACCACGCTGCTGCGATGCCTCAACGGTTTAGAAACGATCAATGACGGCCGCATTGAGTGTGATGAAGTGCATCTTGATGCAAAGCTTTCAAAGAGTGAGTACGCGCGGCGAGTGACCGAGTTGCGACGAAAGGTTGGCACCGTTTTTCAGCATCTTTACCTTTTCCCCCACATGACAGTGCTCGGTAATATCGTCGAAGCGCCTACCCACGTACGACGGGTTCCACGCGCTGATGCGGAGCGCGAGGCCCTTGAACTCTTGGATTCAGTCGGTTTGAAAGAAAAGGCGCGGCGCTATCCGGAAACATTGTCGGGCGGCGAGCAACAACGCGTCGCGATCGCGCGTGCGCTGGCGATGCACCCTGCGATTCTCATGTTCGATGAACCCACCAGTGCGCTCGATCCGAAACGAAGTGCGAGCCTGCGTTCGTTGTTGCGTGGCTTTGTCGAGAAAGGTCACACGATGGTGATCGTGTCGCACGCGATCGGATTTCTCGAAGGCCTCGCCGATCAGTTGCTCTACATGGAAGGCGGCGAAGTCGTCGAGTCAGGCGATGCTGATGAACTGATGAACTCGCCGCGCGACCCACGAACTAAAGATTTTTTAGAACAGGCGGGATAGGAGCGCCCGTCGGAGCGCCCGCATCCCTGCGGGCGGTTCACTCGCATCCTTGCGGGTATGTCAACAAAGAAGAAGCGAGCAAGGATGCTCGCGAACCGCACGCATGGATGCGTGCGCTCCGTCGGCCGCTCCTAGACGAGATTCATTGGTGTCGGGTTCTTCGGATCTCTCGTGTAGTCGTAGAACCCGCGGCCCGATTTTCTGCCGTACAATCCGGCCATCACCATTCTCTTCAACAATGGCGGCGACGCGAAACGTTTTTCGCGAAATTCGTTGAACATGATTTCTGCGATGTAGTAAGTCGTATCGAGACCCACGAAATCGCCGAGCGTGAATGGACCCATCGGATAACCGCAGCCGAGCTTCATCGCGTTGTCGATATCGACAATCGAGCCGACGCCTTCTTCGAGCGCCCGAATAGAATCGAGCATGTAAGGCACCAACAGACGATTCACGATGAATCCGGTCTTGTCGCCGGCGCGCACCGGAACTTTTCCCAAACCCTTTCCGAACGCCACCGCTTCTTCGTACACGTCTGCGTCGGTCAAAATAGTGCGCACGACCTCAACCAGTTTCATGATCGGGACGGGGTTGAAGAAATGCATGCCGATGAAGCGCTGCTGACGTTCGGCCGAAGTGGCCGACATCATTTGCGTGATCGAAAGCGATGAGGTGTTCGAAGCAAAGATCGTTTCGGGTTTACACAACGAATCGAGTTCGCGATAGGTCTTCTGTTTCTCGTCGAGGTTTTCGATGATGGCTTCGATAATGATGTCGCAGTCGGCCAGGTCGGCAAACTCGGTTGTGCCGAATAGTCGATCGCGCGCCGACTTCTGCTGTTCGGCGGTGATCGCGCCTTTATCGGCGAACCGCTCCAACGATTTTTCAATCGAGGCGAAGCCTTTCTGAATCAAATCCTGCGACACTTCGCGCACAGTGGTTTCGAATCCGGCCATGGCCGCCGTCTGCGCGATGCCCGAACCCATCAAGCCACAGCCGAGCACGCCAACTTTTTTGATTTCCATAAGGTCTCCTTAAGAATTATCCGCAGATTACGCAGATTGAAAGAATGAGAAAAAAGATGTGATCTGCTCCCTTTTCTGTCAGTCTTAATCTGCGTAATCTGCGTAATCTGCGGATAAATCTTTCATTACAATTGAACATCAAAATCTCTCGCCGCGAAATAGAAACTGATCGCCACCACCAACAGCGCGGCGATTTGCGCAACGCGCCAGGCGATCGTCATGCCGGTTGACTGTCCGGGCCGCTTGTAACCGACGATGCCGGCGAGGACGGCGCCTGACAATAGACCGCCCATGTGCGCGGCGTTGTCGATGAAGCCGCGGCCAACAAATCCAATGCCGAGATTCAGCAGGATGACGGGCAACATGCCGGTGCCAAATGCGCGTTTGAATCCTTCTGGTAACTCGCGGCGATACTTTACGCCAAACACAAACAGCACACCTATCAATCCAAACAGGGCTCCCGAAGCGCCAACTGATGGTTCATCATGATTCTTGATCAAGAAACTCAGCAACAGTCCCGGGTGCGAACCCGGAATGACGGTTAAGTAACTGCCCAGCACCCCGGCGAATCCCGTCACCACCCAAAACACGACAAACTTTGCCGAACCGTAGAGCTTCTCAACCCATGGGCCAATCACCCACAGGCCATACATGTTCATGAGCAAATGAATTACGTTTACGTGAATGAAGACAGGCGTAATTAAACGCCAGAACTCATGTTTGTTTCCGACCAAGTAATTAGTCTTGGCCCCAAACGCGTACAAGACCGGTTCGGGAAAACTAATCCACAGCGCCGACGGCGCCAGGTCGCTAGCCTGCCACATCAACAGAAACACAAAAAAATTCAGCACCAGGAAAACGATCGTAAAAACGTAGGGGCGCGAGAGACTCGCACGCGCGTAATTCAGATTGTAGCGCTCGCGCAGTGGTAAATGGACCGGCGCCGCTGGTGTTAATGGCGCGCCGCAAACGTGACACTCAGTTTCGCCGGCGCCGATGAGAGCGCCGCAACTTCGACAGATGCTGGGGCGGCCGGATTGATTTGGTGGAGTGTCAGGCAATTTGGAGTGCGCCGGCTTGACGGCGTTTGGATCGTGTCAGAACCCGGAGCGGTAGCGACGGGATCAAGGTCGTCGCTGATGGGTATCAATTGGTCCGGTCGCTACCGCTCCCGGTTCTGACACGTTGTTGCGATCTTTAATTCCCCAGCTCGCCGAGCATGGTAACTAAGTCGTCCGCGTGCTCTTCTTCAACGGCCAGAATGCCTTCGAGCATCCTGCGCGAAGTCGGGTCGTCGTTGCCGAAGTATTTGATCATCTCGCGGTAGCTGTCGATGGCGATGCGCTCGGCCACCAAATCTTCCTTGATCATGTCGAGCAGCGTTTCGCCTTCGACGTACTCGGCGTGACTGCGGGACGTGAGTCCGTCGGGATTCAGATTCGGCGCGCCTCCGATCTGCACGATGCGCGCGGCGATCTGATCGGCGTGACCTTGTTCTTCGTTTGCATGTTGCAGAAATTCGGACGCCACCGCTTCGGAGTTAATGCCGGACGCCATGAAGTAGTGCCGTTTGTAGCGCAGCACGCAGACAATTTCGGTCGCCAGCGCTTCATTCAAAATCTTGATCGCCGTCTTCACATCGACTTTGTATCCTTCGGTGATCGCGCCTTGCTCAATATGCTTCCGTGCGCGTTCGCGCAGGGTCTTGATGTCGGTCAGAAATGGTTTATCAGCCACGGGTGTGACTCCTTCGAATTCAAAATAATTAGTGCTAGGGGAAGTTAAGATGTTACTAGCGAGGTGGCGGTGGAGCAAGCGGCGTTAGAGTACCGACTTGAGTCGGGCCTTAATCCTGCAGCAACGCCCAACTAAAGTTGGTACTCTAACGCCGCTAGTCAGCGGTAACTTTGCCGGTCAACTTTAATTCGTTAGCGGCGCTCGAGTCGTTCACGGCTTCAACCGGCGCTTGCCATCGCAGTGTCTTGATCCTGCAGACGCCGGTGTTGTCCTCACGGCAATACACCAGACTGAAAGTGGCAGACACCTCGGCCGAGCCGGCAGTTGGAATTAGAATTGGCAGGTGGATCGGCAGCGAAACCTTCTTGTAATTGGGTGGAGCTTCCAAAGG
>CBFHBI010000195.1:0-5746 GCA_965653755.1 uncultured Blastocatellia bacterium | reverse complement strand
CGCCGGCCGGTAGACGTCAGTCGAAAGCAGCAAAGGCTTCCGCTGTTGATTCTGCGCCAGCCATCGCGCAATCTTGCCCGTCGAGGTCGTCTTGCCGGAACCCTGCAGCCCGACAATCATTACGACATTCGGACTCGATTTAGTAAAGACCAGCCGCGAAGACGTGCCGCCGAGTAACTCGACGAGTTCATCAAAAACGATCTTGACGACTTGCTCGGACGGTTTCAGTTCCAGCCAGACTTGTTGTCCTTCAGCCTTCTCTTTGACCGACTGAATAAAATCTTTCGCGACTTTGTAATTAACGTCGGCTTCGAGCAGCGCCAGACGAATTTCGCGCAACGCCGCATCGACATGATCCTTCGTCAGGACGCCTTCGCCGCGCAGGTTTTTCAGCGTCCGCTTGAGCTTGTCGGAAAGAGATTCGAACATACATCAGACAACAATTCCGGCCAACGCGGAAACAAGCATGATAGGGTGCGAGATTTGGGGTGTCAAGAATGGACCGGGCGGTTTAACGCGCGCGCCATCTCGCTTCTACCTCACTATAGAGATAACGCACAACTAAGCAGCCGACTCAATTTTCGTGATCTAAAGCCACTACATGCTTCAGAAAACCTCAGTGCTCAGGGAATGGGAATAGCGACTTTTCTTGCTGTCCATTATAGTCGCAAACGAAATCAGCCCGTGACGCCTCTCGATCTCTGTGTTATTGTCGCTACGTCCTGCTGGTTGACGTCGTCGCAACTGATTGTCCCGCCCACTCAGGAAGACGTGAAATGCTAATCACATTGGGCGTTTACTGATACTTCACGTACCAGTAACATGCGCACCTGACATTGTCTGTTTTGAGACCGTGGTCCGTTTTGGCTAAGGAGACTAACAATTCGGTCAATGCCGTTGTCGATTTAGAGGGCGCTCGAGCGCGCCTCAACTCGGCGATGCGTAAGGCCACGCCTGAGACGCTGCAGGCTGAACTCGATGCGGTTCAAGATCTCATCGATCAGGGTTTGAGCACAGAAGCACGCAAGCGTCTGAACGCGATCCTCTCAGCGGCCCGTTCGGACCGCACATTGCTCGCTCGCGCTCGGCTGGCCTTGTCGGTCGCGCTGGAAATGCAGGGACAGTTTCGCGAGTCGCTCGATGCCGTCTCGATGTACGAAGAAGCAGAGATGCGCGCGCGCCTCGACGCGGAACTAATCGCTCGCCTGCAGATTCGCATCGCGCTGGCGTACAACTACATCCGCGACTATCCGAAAGCGATCTCGTTATTAAAGGCCACCCTGCGCGAACTGCCCGACGAAGGACCATTGACTGGGTCTGCCTACACGGCGCTGGCTCGCGTGTATCGTACGATCACTGAGTATCCGATCGCCCGGGACTACTCAAAGCGCGCGCTCGCCTGCTATCGCCAGAGTGGCGATTGGCGTGGCTTAGCCGAAACCTACTTCGGACTGGCCAGCGCTGACGTTCAGGAAGCCAAGTACGAATCGGCAATCCAAAACTACAGTCAGACGATCCAGTTGACCGGCGATCATCCGGCGAGTTATTTGCTCGGACGCACTTACTCGAACATGGCCGGCGCCTGCTATTTGATGAAGCGGCCGAACGACGGCATTCGCTATCTCGAGAAGGCGATCGGTTATTACGAGCGCACCGACCACAAGGCCAACGCCGCCGAAGCTTACAACAACCTCGCGATCAATTTGATTCTCGTCGGCCAATGGGACCGCGCGCGCGAAGCCCTGGAACGCGCCCTGTCGCTGGCCCAGGACGTCGATGGCCCAGAGCACCCGATGATTCTCGATTCGCTCGGCGAACTTTTGATGCTGCGCGGCGATCTGGAGGAAGCGCGCACGCTACTCGAGCGAGCGGTCGCGTTGGCCACCGAAAAGGGTCACAACTGGTATCGGGCCCAAACGCACCGCACGCTGGGCCGCTGCTGCCTGGCGATGAACAAAACGGAATCGGCGATGACGCAGGCAAACAGCGCTTTGACCCTGGCCGAACTGATCGGTAATCGCGAGGCCATCTGTGAATCGAGGCTGTTGCTGGCGGAGGCATCGCTGAAAATCGGGCGACTCGCCGAAGTCAACGACGAACTCGAAAAACTCGATGAGCTAATCACGGAGTCCGAAGCCGACTGTCTGCTCGCCGGCGAAAATCAACGACTGCACGGCCTGTTGGAATTGGATCAGGGCCATGCCTCGCTGGCGGCCCAACACTTCGGCCGGAGCGTTTCGATCTTCGATTTGCTGGGTGATCGTTTTCGCAGCGCGCGTGCGCATTATGAACTGGGCCGGGCTTACGCCATCGCGCGTTCCGGGAATGCCGCCGAACACTTCTCGTGCGATAAACATCTTTCGCGAACTGGGCGCGCGACTTTACCTCTCGCTGGCCGAGGAAGCTGCGGCCGCGCTCGACAAAGTCTCGCCTGAAGAGTCACGGCATAACGATACCGTGGCCCAATTGCTGACGCTGCGATTGGCGGAAGCGGTCGCCTCGCGAGAGTTGTTGTTGCATGAATTGTCGGCCGTGATTCGTCAGGAAACCGGTTGTGACGGAGTGTTGGTAGTCGAATCAGACAAAGTGAAACCGCGCATCATCGTCAATCAGGGTTTCGACGAAGCACGTAGCGCGAAATTAATTCGCTCTCTGAGCGGCTTGCAAACTGAAAACCAACTTGAATCGCTTGGGGAACAACATGATGCCGCGGCGATTACGCTTAAACCTACGAACGCACCTCACGCAACCTTATTGATATCGCCGCGCGCGGCCGCGCGCCTGCCCGGAGGTCTCTCGCTCGACCCTCTGCTGCGCATCGTTGAACTCGGAATGGACGTTTGCTCTTTGCGCGAACGCAATCGCAGTAGTCAACCCGGCGCGGAAGCATCCGATCTCACGGGTACGAGCCTGATGCCCGGTTTCATTCATTCCAGCCCGGCGATGACTCGATTGGTGGAAGAGGTCCACAAGATTCGTTCATCGGACGTCACCGTCCTGGTCACCGGCGAATCCGGCACGGGCAAAGAGCTGGTGGCCCGCGCGATCCACGCTTTGTCGTCGCGACGTGAAAAAGTCTTCGTGCCCTTCAGTTGTACGGCAGTGCCGAAAGAACTTTCTGAAGGTTATTTGTTCGGCTACCGTCGCGGCGCGTTTACCGGCGCGGTGAAAGATTCCGAAGGCGTTATACGCGCGGCTGCGGGCGGTACGCTGTTTCTGGATGAAGTCGGCGATTTGCCTATCGACGTGCAGCCGAAGCTGCTGCGTTTTCTGCAGGAAGGCGAGATCCAACCGTTGGGTGAACAGCGCCCGACGAAAGTGGATGTCCGAATCATCGCGGCGACGAATACTGACTTGGAAGAGATGGTCGCGCAGGGTCGCTTTCGCGAAGATTTATATTATCGACTGAACGTGATTCGTCTGCGGGTGCCGCCGCTACGGGAGCGCCGTTCTGAGATTCCGACCATCGTCAATTATTACACCAATCACTACGCGGCGAAGTTTGGTCGAAAAGAAATTCAAGTTGCGCCGCAAACAATCGATCTATTAATGGTTGCCAATTGGCCCGGGAACGTGCGGCAACTCTGCAATGAAGTACAACGCCTGGTTGCGCGCGCAGAGGATGGAGTCACCATCAGTCCCGAACATTTGTCGCCCGAATTGCGACGCATGAGCGCGCCCACCGCGCCGGCTTCGGTCATGCCCATTTCGGCGACTGGATCGACAGCGACGGTCCCGCTACAAAACATCACCCTGGCCGAGGCGTTGGCCGAAGTCGAACGCCGCATGATCGCCGCCGCCCTGCGCAAACACAACGGCAATATCTCGCGCGCGGCCCGCGAACTGGGGCTGACGCGCCGCGGGCTTTATTTGAAGCTCGATCGGCTGGAAATGACCGCCAGCGCGTGACCGATCCAACTCTTTCCGCAACCTTACTCATCTCTTAACGTGTAATTACGGGGCGGCAAGCAAAAGCCGTTTGCGCCGGTTCGGAAACCGCGTGTATTCTTTCGTCAGGCAGTCCTAAGTAATGAGCACGAGACTTAACCTCGCCAGCAATCCTTTTCGTAACCGCGTTTTGCCGTGGACCGTGACGGCCCTGGTCGCGATCTCGTCGATTGTCGCTTTGCTGTTCATCGCGAATTCGACGTTCAAAACAAACGCGAAGATTACCGAGACTCAACGCGACGTAACTGATTTGCGAACACAGCTTGACGCCCTCAATATTCGGGCGCACGCGGTCGAGACGGCCTTAACGCCCGAGCAAAAGCGACAACTGAAATACGCGCACGGTCTCGTCGATCGCAAGCGATTCTCTTGGTCGCGTTTGTTTGCCGATCTGGAAGCGGCGCTGCCGGGCGAGGTCAGAGTGACGAAAATCCAGGTGAAAGGCGTCGGCCTCCAGGACGATCGTCCCGTGGCTGATCTCGACTTGGTAGTCGCCAGCAAATCTCCGTCGGACGTCACACAGATGATTGAAGACATGGAGTCGCAAGGCATCTTTCATGCGGAGTTGGTCGCTCAGAACCCGCAACGCGGCAAAGGCGAGACCGGCTCGGAATTTGAATTGAATGTGCAGTACGTACCGCGCGCGGGATATGCAACCGGACCCTCGTCGACGAAACGCATCGTCGATACCGCCGGTCAAGGAGGCAAGACTCAATGAGCCAGGAGCATCCTCTCGCCGGCAATCAAGTCGCTCCACGGCGACAGATCTCAAGTACGTTTGGCCAAATCAGCGGGCCGGCGCTCAATGTCATCGGCCTGCCGGAGTTGATTGGCTTGGCCGGTGCGGCTTTGCTCGCCGTGATCGTCGTCTTCGCGTATTTCTATTTTTATTTACCGGCGAACTCGCATTTGAATTCGATTCAACTTGAACGCACAACCCTACAGTCAAGATTGCAAGGCGCGCGAGCGCAATATCAAGAGAACGACACGACCAGCCACACCGTCGCGCGCATCAACGCGAGTCTGGAAGATTTCGAAACCAACTGGCTGCCCTCGCAGAGTTCCGGCCGCCTGTCGCTCTACACCGTTTTGAACAATCTCATCAAGAGCAATGGATTGCGAAATACGGCCGGCCCGAGTTACTCAGCCCTCGAAGTCGCCGGTACAAAGCAGCAAGTGCAGCCGGGAATTACCGCCGAAAAGCAGAGCACCGCAAAATGGCAAAGCATCTATCCCGGAATCGCCGTGACGGTGACGGTCGAAGGGCCTTATCAGAGCATTCGCCATTTTGTGCGCGACATTGAAACCAGCCGCCAGTTCCTGATCATCAACGCGATCGAACTTGAAGGGATCCGAAACTCAAGCCTAAATCAGGACCAATTTCTCTCGACGACGCCATTGACGCAGCCAAAGAATTCCAAGAATCCGAAAGATGTTAACGCCAGCTCCGCGACTACTGCGGAAAGCGCAGCCGGCCGCGGAGGTTTCGTAAGTTTGCGAATGGATCTGGCCACCTATTTCCAACGGCCTGAAGTTAAGCAACCGCCCACGAATTGATTATGAAGTTTTTCGATCCAAACAATCCGAACGAGAAGAAGAAAATGATTGCCGCCGGCGCGTTGGGCCTGGTTGCGATCATCGTCCTTGGTTATGTCTTCTTCGGCGGATCATCCAAGTCTCCAAACAATACGGCGGTTAACAATCGCCCTTCGCCGACGCCGCGCACACCTGCAGCGATAACGGCCCAGCCGGGAGAGGTCCCGTCTGACGATCAAACTAATTATGTGCCGGTGGTCTA
>CBFHBI010000194.1:0-5768 GCA_965653755.1 uncultured Blastocatellia bacterium | reverse complement strand
TGACGTTGACCATCACGTTCAAGCTGGGCACCGACCTCAACCACGCGCAGGTGCGGGTGCAAAACCGCGTCGCCGTCGCCCAACCCAGGTTGCCCGAGGTCGTGCGCCAGATCGGCGTGACCACGAAAAAAAGCTCCCCGGATCTGCTCTTGGTTGTGCACCTGCTCTCGCCGGACGACCGCTATGATCAGGCGTATGTCAGCAACTACGCGCTCTCGCCGACTGGCGCGCGCGCCGCGTTCGAGTTTCGCGGCGAGATTGTCACCGTGCCGGCCGAAAAGGGCGACGTGCGCGATCTGACGAACACCGTCGCCGTGCACGAGCGTTCGCCCGCGTGGTCCCCGGATGGCAAATCGATCGCGTACTTTTCCGACGAGTCAGGCGAATACGAAATGCACATTCGCAGTCAGGACGGCAAAGGCGATGTGCGCAAGATCAAATTATCGGGCGCGGGGTTCTATGACGATCCGGTCTGGTCGCCCGACAGCCAGAAGATCAGTTATACGGACAACTCGTGGAGTCTCTATTGGCTTGATGTGAAGAGCGGCATTTCAAAGAAGGTCGCGTCGGAATACATGTATGGACCATCGCGCACGCGTACGATCTATCATTCGTGGTCACCGGATTCGAAGTGGGTCGCTTACACGCTGAGCACGAAGGCGAATATTCAAACGGTCTATGCCTATTCGCTCGACCAGAATAAGTCGTTTCAGATCACCGACGGCTTGAGCGAAGTGACCGAGCCGATCTTCGACGAGAGCGGTAAGTATCTGTATTTCCTGGGCTCGACGAATGCTGGTCCCGCGAAGGAATGGTTCGCGCAATCTAACGAAGACATGCGCGTGACCAGCAATTTCTACTTGGCCGTGCTGCGCAACAATCTGCCGAACCCTTTGGCGAAAGAGAGCGACGAAGAGAAAGGGATCACGAAAGACGAAAAGCCGAAAGAAGCACCGAAGACGCCCGAGCCCTTCTCGATCGATTTCGACGGGCTGAACAATCGCATACTTTCAGTTCCGATTCCCGCCGGCAACTACAGCCAGCTTCAACCAGGCACGGCGGGACAGTTTTATTACATTCAATCTCCCGACGACCCGAATCCTACGCCGGGCGCGCCGGAGCGATCGGTTTTGCATCAATACGATCTCGCGAAGCGGAAAGACGATGCATTCATTCCGGGCGTGAGCGATTACATCGTCTCAGCCGATAAGAAGAAGATCCTCTTTCGCAGCAACCAGAGTTTTTCGATCGTCGCAGTTACGCCCAAACCGCAACCAGGCACTGGCAGGATCAATGTCGATGACATCGAAGTGCGTATCGATCCGCGCGCCGAGTGGACGCAGATATTCAACGAGGCCTGGCGCATCAATCGCGATTTCTTCTACGCGCCGAATATGCATGGCGTGAATTGGGCCGCCATGCGAGACAAGTACGCGGCGTTCTTGCCTGACTTGAGCGCTCGCGGCGATCTCAACCGCGTCATTCAATGGATGTGCAGCGAATTGTCCGTAGGTCATCATCGCGGCGGCGGCGGCGACACGCTCTATCAACCAAAGACAGTACCGGGCGGATTGCTCGGAGCTGATTACTCGATCGAGAACGGTCGTTATCGATTCAAGAAGGTTTACGGCGGATTGAATTGGAATCCTGATTTACGTTCGCCGTTGACTGAGCCCGGCGTGAATGTAAAGGCCGGCGAATACTTGCTTGCCGTGCGCGGTCAGGATTTAAAGCCGCCGACAAATCTCTACAGTCTGTTCGAGAACACTTCGGGCAAGATCATCGAGATCACAGTTGGTCCAAATCCGGACGGCACGGGCTCGCGCACCGTGCAGGTCGTCCCGGTTGCCAACGAATTCGCGTTGCGCAATCGCGACTGGGTCGAAGGCAACTTGAAGAAGGTCGAGCAAGCCACCGGCGGCCGCGTCGCTTACGTCTATGTGCCGAACACGGCGACCGCGGGACATGATTACTTCAAGCGATATTTTTTCCCACAGGCGTACAAAGACGCCATCATCGTCGATGAGCGTTTCAACGGCGGCGGCGCTTATGCTGATTATTACATCGACTTGCTGCGCCGGCCTCTGGGCCCGTATTGGGCCATGCGTGATGGAGCAGATCTAAAGACACCGGCGGCTTCGATTCAGGGTACGAAAGTGATGATCATCGATGAGACTGCCGGCTCGGGAGGCGATCTGCTGCCGTGGATGTGGCGCCGATTTAATCTGGGCAAGCTGGTCGGCAAACGCACCTGGGGTGGACTCGTCGGGATTCTCGGGTTTCCGGTGTTGATGGATGGGGGAGTAATCACCGCGCCGAACTTCGCAGTCTGGACCCCGGAAGAAGGTTGGGTGGTCGAGAACATCGGCGTCCCGCCCGACATCGAAATCGAACAGACGCCGGCCGACGTCATCAACGGGCACGACCCGCAACTGGAAAAAGCAATTCAGTTGGTGATGGATGAATTGAAAAAGAATCCGCCGAAGCAACCAACGCGGCCGGCTTATCCGGTGAAGACGAAGCAGTAGTGGAATTTTCCGGCAAACAGTTAGTACCATTTGGTAAGCAAATGGGTTAAAGAGCGTGTGCCGTGATTCTTTATCACATCCGCTCAGGCGGATGGTACCGGCTCGTTTTCCGAAGTTCCGATCAGAAGAACACCAAGCGCACCGACTCGACAACTGAACCCGATCCGTTTGATTTTGCGTGGAGCGGGAAACCGCGCGCGCGAATCAGGATGTTTTGTCCGGCAGGAAGATTCAGTCCGCCGAGCGTGAAATTGGTGGTGCCCGCGACACGGGCGCCGTTGCCAATCAAAGTAAAATTCAGACCGCCGTTAGTCGATTGCTCAAAGGTCACGCGCGAGAGTTCGGGGCTCGCGGCGCCACGCGTCCAGGTGACGGCGCTTTGGGTAGCCGTCAGATCCTGAAGTGCAGCCGTGCCGTTAGACAGCCGCGCAAACCGGTTGCGCGTCACCGCAGGCCCGCCGTTTGGTGAAAGCTTTATGAACTGTCCGCCGATCAGAATCTTTCCATCCTTTTGGATCGCAATTGAGTTGACGCTGATTCCAAACTGCGCGCCATCGCTTGGATTCGGATTGAAAGAATCAACCGTGCCATTCGCATTTAGCCGGGCGATATGACTGCGCGTCACCGCCGGGCCGCCATTCGGCGAAAGTGAAGTGAAGAAGCCGCAGATCAAAATCTTGCCGTCGGTCTGCGCTACGACGCAATTCACAAAACCATTCGCATTCGGATCGAAAGATGTCTCCACGGTTCCGTCCGGATTCAATCGCGCGATGTTGTGACGCGTCATCGCAGCGCCGCCGTTCGGTTTCAACGAACTGAAGAGGCCGCCGACGAGAATTCTTCCGTCTGCCTGCACGGCGAGGGCATCGACTTCGTTGTTCGAATTTGGATCGAACGAGGCGTCGAGCGTGCCGTCCGGATTCAGACGCGCGATCCGATTGCGCGTCACCGCAGCTCCACCGTTTGGCGAAAGCTTCGTGAAGCCGCCGCCGATCACGATCTTGCCGTCTCCTTGTATGGCGATCGCGTTTACGTCGAACTGAGCGTTGGGATCGAACGCGGAATCGACTGTGCCGTCGGGATTCAGGCGTGCGATACGGTTGCGCGTGATGGCCGGGCCGCCGTTCGGGGAGAGCGTCGTGAACTCGCCGCCGATTAAGATTTTTCCATCCGGCTGGGTGACGATCGAAGTGACTTCCAGGCTGGCATTCGGATTGAATGAGGCATCGACACTGCCGTTCGCATTTAGCCGGGCAATGCAATTGCGCGTCACCGGTGGATTGCCATTCGGCGCCAAACTGGCGAACTGACCACCGATCAAAATCTTCCCGTCAGGTTGTAGCGTGATCGAGTGCACGTCATTACTGGCGTTGGGATCGAAGAGGGTGTCGAGCGTGCCGTTGGTGTTGATGCGAGCGATGTGATTTCGCGTCACCCCGAGCACTTTCGTAAAGTGTCCACCAATGAGAACTTTCCCGTCAGGCTGAACGGCAATGGCGTCAATGTAGCCACCGAGATTATCCGGCGCGGGGATGTTGAGATCGTCGAGCGTCTGATCAGCCGTCCCGTCGGGATTCAAGCGCGCAATGTTATTGCGCGTCACCATGGCGCCTCCGTTTGGCGACAGGGTGTTGAAAATGCCCGCAATCATCAACTTACCGTCAGGTTGTTCGGTCATTGAACTGACATTCACGCCCAGCGCCTGAGTAACCGTGGGATTGAACGGATCGGTTGTGCCGTCCACGTTCAGCCGCGCAATTTTGCTGCGCGCTACGGCTGGGCCGCCGTTCGGCGACAGACTCGTGAACGAACCGCCAATCAGAATCCGGCCGTTGGTCTGCACCGTGATTTTTTCCAGACTGTCGTTTGCATTCGGATTAAAAATGGTGTCGAGTGTCCCGCTCGGGTTCAGACGCGCCATATGATTGCGCGTTGTCACGGCTCCCCCATTGACCGAGACCGTCGTAAAGTTGCCTCCGATCAAAATCCTCCCATCCGGCTGCAGAGCAATTGAGTTGACGAACGGTAACTGGTTCGCGATTGGCGTCTCGACATCGACATTGAATGCAGTATCCAAAGTCCCGTCAGGATTTACGCGCGCGATGTTGTGACGAGTGACGGTGACGCCGCCGTTGGGCTTCAGGGTCGTGAACGCCCCTCCGAATAAGACTTTCCCGTCCGTTTGTAACGCAATCGAACTGATCGTCATGGTATTTTGCGGACCGCTGGTCAGATTTGGATCAAACGAATCCACGGTTCCGTTTGGATTGAGACGCGCAATCCGATGGCGTGTCACCGGCGCACCGCCATTGGGTGCGAGCGTTACGAACGCACCGCCGATCAAAATCTTGCCGTCGTGCTGCAGAACCATGGCATCGACCATGTCGCTCGCATTCGGATTAAACAGCGTGTCGAGTGTTCCATCCGGATTCAGCCGCGCAATGTGATTTCGTGTGACTGCCGGTCCGCCGTTGGGGGCGAGCGTGGTGAATTGACCGCCAATGAGAATCTTGCCGTCCGGTTGTACGACGATCGATCGAATTCCATTGCTGGTGTTGGGATTGAAAGAGAGATCAAGAGTTCCGTCCGGATTCAGCCGCGCGATGTGGTTGCGCGTCACTGCTGGTCCACCATTCGGCGAAAGCGTCGTGAAGAACCCGCCAATCACAATCTTGCCATCGCTCTGAACCGCGGTCGCGAGCACGCTGTTGTTGGCGTTGGGGTCGAAGCCGTCTAAAGGGCTTTGGGCTTTCATCGTGCCGGAGATTGAGAGCACTACGATGACGGCGACGAAGAAGGCTGCGAATGATGACTGACGCAGCGATTGAATAAACCGATCGTTGAGACGAACGTTTGGACATGTGACCAACACGGGGGAATGCATCACAACCTCCTAATGAAGAATTGAAGTGGTTTTAACTTGGCCGACGAATTCTCGCCGCGCGCCGCGGCGGAGACACGACCACCGAAAGTAAATCAAAAACGATCGCGAGGTGGGCGAATTCTAACATCAATCGAGGTCTGAATCACGAGCAATCGAGCCATCATGTGGAGGTGATTACATGCCTTTATAATCCGGCCCGCCGCCGCCTTCCGGCGTGACCCAGTTAATAATTTGATATGGGTCCATGATGTCGCAGGTCTTACAGTGGACGCAGTTTGAAAAATTGATTTGCAGCTGGCGATGTGGCGCGTGACCGTTAGCGGATAGCCCGCCCGCTACCGCAGGCGGTTCTGACA
>CBFHBI010000193.1:0-5776 GCA_965653755.1 uncultured Blastocatellia bacterium | reverse complement strand
GCGACGACGTTATTTGGGAAATACTTGTGGGGGTGATCGACTGATTCGCCGACCAGTGAATGCGCTGCCATGTGAATGACCGCTTCGATCTGATTCTCATTCAATGCGCGGCGCAGCGTTTCGCTGTCCATCAAATCGGCTTTGATAAATTTCGCGCGCGCATCGACGGCGTCCGCGTGGCCCTTAATCAAGCTATCGTAGACAAGCACCTCGTGGCCATCGTTCAACAACTCTTCGGTCACTACGCTGCCGATATAGCCCGCACCACCGGTGACAAGAACCTTCATAAGTTTGATGGTTCGGGGCAGTAGCCCGACTGTCAAGGAGGGCGTTTTCTCCCGGTGTGAACGCCCTCCCTTACGGTCGGGCTACTGCCCCGTCACAAATCCTTTCTTAATCAGCCATTCACGCACGACCACTTTCTTGTCGCGCTTCGCGCCGTCAACTTCGTAATTAAGCTGGCGCATATCATCAGTTGAGATCGCGCCGGCAAGTTTGCCCATGACTACAATGAGCGGGTTGACCAAACGATTCTGATTTCCTACACCGCCGAAAGTGGGAACTCCTCTGCGAATAACAAACACAGCCTCGTATGGCGGAAAGTAGCGTCGATCATCTTCAAGCTGAACCAAATCAAGCGCGGCGATTCTCCCATCAGTTGAATTACCCGCGATCATGTCCACCTGATGCGACGCGAGCGCTGTGTAAGTCAGGTCCAATGACATATCGCTGACACCAGCAAATCGCAAACCATAAGCGCGCGAAAAGCCGTCGTAACCATCAGGGCGCACCATGAAATCGTGGCCAAACCCGGCGCGCCATTGGGGCGTTTGTTTCGCAGCATCGGAGACGGCCTTGAGATTCAAGCGCCTTGCGTCCGCGCCGCGCACCAGGATCGCAAACGTATTGTCAAAACCGAGAGGATCGCTCAACCAAAGATTGAATTGGTTTGAATATTCGCTCTTCACTTGATCGTAAACCGCTTTGGGATCGCTGATTGGCTGATGATGAAGTATCGCCGTGAATGCCGTGCCGGTATATTCAGGATAAAGATCTATTTGGCCGGCAAGAATCGCTGTGTGTGCTAGGTTACCGCCGAGATCGAACTTGCGATCGACTTCGACGTTTTGCGCTTCCAGCATCTGTGCAACGATTTCAGCCAGCAGATTCGATTCAGTGAAGTCTTTCGAGCCAACCGTTACGTGACCGCGAGTCGCTGATTCGTGCGACCGTCCACGCAAAGCCCGCCAGCCCGCGAAGCCAATCAAAGATACCGCGATGAAAATGACTAGCACGACGATGACGCGCATCGATTTTTCCGCCGGCGCTGAATTGAGGTGTCGAAACGTTTTTCGATTAAGCCAAAAGCGAAATCCGCAACCAGCGCCATCACCGCCGAAGGAACCGCGCCCGCCAACAGCAAGTTCGTGTCGTTGAGCCGCAGGCCACGAAAAATATATTCGCCCAATCCGCCGGCGCCGACTTCGGCGGCAATGATCGCTACGCCAATCGTGATGACCACCGCCACGCGCACGCCGGTGAGGATGACGCTCATCGCCAGTGGCAGTTCGACTTGCAACAGCACCTGCCGATCAGTCATGCCCATCGCGACGGCGGCTTCGCGCACCGATGCGTCGATGCCCAGAATGCCGGTGACGGTGTTGCCGATGATTGGCAGCAGCGCATAGAAGACGAGTGCGACAATCGCCGTGCGTGGTCCAATGCCGCCGATGAAAGGCAACGGGATGAGGAAACCGAACAAAGCGAGACTGGGAATGGTCTGCATCACATTGGCGATGCCGAGCAGTGGCGCGCGCAACCGTTTGCGGCGCGTGATCAGAACACCGACAGGCAAGGCGATGCACACGGCGATCGTGATCGAAATAAAGACAAGCCAAACATGCTGCGCGATGTGCGCGAGTATGTCGGACCAGTTCGCTTTGAGGAATTCGCTCATCGGAATAAGCCGCGGCTGTGCCGCAGCACCAGTGCGGTAAGGCTCTGCCTTACCGACGGCCGTTTGGACCACATGAGAGGCTATGCCTCAATTGTCGAGGCGTAGCCTCGCCGATGATCAAACAATGACCGCCCGGAAAGGCAAAGCCTTTCCGCACTGGTGCGGCGGCGAGCCGCATGCGCTGGCTATTGACCAATAGCTGTGCTTAACGTCTCCAAATACGCGCGGGCCAATTCATTCGCTGATTTCGCAAAACCGTCAGGCGTCTCCAGCAAAACTATTTTTCCCGCAGCCATCAAAGCGATCCGCGACCCAAGCATCAGAGCTTCGCGCACATCGTGCGTCACGAAGATGACCGTCTTACTCAAACGAGACTTCAGATCGGCGAATTCTTTTTGCAGCGACGCCCGCGTCAACGGATCGAGCGCGCCAAACGGCTCGTCCATCAACAGCAGTGGCGGGTCGGCCGCCAGCGCGCGCGCCACGCCGACACGCTGGCGTTGACCGCCGGACAATTCGCGCGGATAACGATCGGCGAATCGCGTGGCGTCGAGTCCGACTAGATCCAGCAGTTCTCTGGCGCGCTGCTCAATTTGATCGCGCGGCCATCTTTCAAGTGAGGGTACCAACGCGACGTTCTCAGCCACCGTGAAGTGCGGAAACAATCCGGCTTCCTGAATCACGTATCCCGTGTGTCGTCGCAGCGCTATTGCATCCCACGCCGTCGTCGGCTTCCCTTCGACCAAAACTTCGCCGGCCGTCGGCGTCAACAAACGATTCACCAGCCGCAACGTGGTCGTTTTGCCGCAACCCGATTCACCAAGCAACACCAGCGTCTCGCCGCGTCGAACCTCGAAAGAAAGTGCGTCGATGATTGGGCGCGTGCTTTCAATCGCGTAACTCACGCGGCGAAAATCAACGAGCGATTCAGAATCTGAATGGCTGGACGCGATCATTGGCGCGGCGAGTTTATCAAAAGCGCTGTCGCAGTGATAAAGTCTGTCTCCCCGTAGAACAATTATGAGCCAAATCGATCGCATCCACGCGCGCGAAATTCTCGACTCGCGCGGCAACCCGACTGTTGAAGCCGACGTGATTCTCCTTTCCGGCGCACGTGGCCGCGCCGCCGTTCCGTCCGGCGCATCGACCGGCGAACATGAAGCTGTTGAGCTTCGCGATGGCGACGCGAACCGTTACGGTGGCAAAGGCGTGCTGAAGGCCGTCGCCAACGTCAACGGGATCATTGCGCGAGAGTTGAAGGCGATGGACGCACTCGATCAGAGAGCAATCGATCGCAAGCTGATCGAACTCGACGGCACGCCGAACAAAGCCAATCTTGGCGCGAATGCTTTGCTGGCGGTTTCAATGGCGAACGCGCGGGCGGCGGCTAACGCGCGCGGGCTCCCGCTGTATTGTTATCTCGGAGGTGACGCAGCCCAAACGCTGCCGGTCCCGATGATGAACATCGTCAACGGCGGCGCGCACGCCGATAACAACGTTGACTTTCAGGAGTTCATGGTCGTGCCGCTCGGCGCGCCAAGTTTTGATGAAGCGCTGCGCGCGGGCGCCGAGATTTTTCATACGCTGCGGTCCATTCTCAAAAAGAAAGGTTACTCAACCGGCGTCGGCGACGAAGGCGGCTTTGCTCCGAATCTCAAATCAAACGAAGAAGCCATCGAGACAATTCTCGTGGCCATCGATCACGCCGGCTACAAAACGGGTGACGATGTTTTGCTCGCGCTCGATCCGGCGGCCAGCGAGTTTTATCAGGGCGGCTCGTACGTTTTCAAAAAATCCGACGGCCGCAAACTGTCGAGCGATGAAATGATTGCCTTCTGGAAAAATTGGATCGCAAATTATCCGATCATTTCGATCGAAGACGGCATGGCCGAAAATGATTGGGACGGTTGGAAGAAGCTGACTGACGAAGTCGGCCAGTCGATTCAATTGGTCGGCGACGACTTGTTCGTGACCAACACTAAGTTTTTGCAGAAGGGGATTGACCTGGGTGTGGCCAACTCGATTCTGATCAAGGTCAACCAGATTGGCACGTTGACGGAAACGCTTGATTGCATCGCGCTGGCGAAATCAAACGGACGCACCGCGATCATCTCGCATCGTTCCGGCGAGACGGAAGATCCTTTCATCGCTGATCTTGCCGTCGCGACAAACGCGGGACAAATTAAGACGGGTTCGATCTCGCGCAGCGATCGCATCGCAAAATACAATCAACTGTTACGGATTGAAGAACAGCTTGGCGACGCGGCGCGATATCCCGGACGCGGCGCGTTTGGAGTGTTGTAACGCACACTGTTAGTTTGCCATCTCCTGTAGAGAAATGACGCAAGCTGACAGCTTGCGCTACGACGATGAATCTTTCAGACATAAGACATCTTTTCGATTACACGGAGTGGGCGAATGAGTTGGCGATGGATGCCGCCGACAAATTGTCAGACGAAGATCTGCATCGCGATGTCGGCATCAGCCATGGCTCGATTTTCGGAACCCTCACGCACATGGCCGGCGCGGAGTGGATTTGGCTAGAGCGCTGGCACGGCCGTTCGCCCGCGAAAGCCGACGCCTGGTCGATGTGGACACCTGAATCTTGCGGCGATCTCGCGCGGCTGAACGATCGTTGGAGCGAAGTCATCGACCGCCGGACGCAATATATTTCCCAACTCGACGATGAAAAGTTATCCGCCGACTTGCCATTCAAACTGCTGAGCGGCGATCCCCGCTCGATGCGCCTGGTCGATCAATTGCGGCACGTGGCGAATCATGCCACGATGCATCGCGGTCAGGTCGTTGGCATGATTCGTCAACTTGGAATCGAACCGCCGTCCACGGATCTCTTGTTTTATCTGCGCAGCGATATATCTCCAAAATAAGTCCTGCGCACCAAATAGAAACGGCGCGGACTTGACGTGCCGCGCCGTTTGGGTTGATTTAGCAACTAGGTCACTGAGTGCCGCTCATCGCACCGCTCGCTCCCACGATCACATCTTGCGTCCATCCGCTGAAGGTCACGCCCAGTAGTTCAGGCGCGCCGCCTTTTTCGACTGTGCGCAGCGAGGTGTTCTTCGCTTTATCCGCGCGCGCTTCGACGTGCGCCGGAGTTTTCGCTTCAACCTTGCCGTTCTTGATAATGCTCAACTCGTTTGTGCCTTCGTCAAACTTCACTTCATAGTCGCCCGCTTTGATCAGCGTGCCGTTAACCATCACGTCTTCCGGAAATGTGACTGTTTTCTTTTCGACCTTGCCCTTGTCGCCAGCGAGTACGCTGAACGATGCCAACGCGCCCACGATCAAGGCGACAAATAATGCAGTGATGAAACGTTTCATTTTTCCTTTACCTCCAATTTTTCAATCGAGCAACTCGCATTCCTGCGAACCAAATTGTCTAGCTCCTCATACGAAGTTAGTGCATCTTCGGTTACAAAGGTTTCACCGCAACCGCTGTGTTTTCTTAGTTTACGGGCAGGAATCTGGATCGACATCCAAGACTTTGAGGTTGCCTTACCATTTCGCGACATTTTCAGGATCGAGCCAATGCCGCGTCATGTCACACCACAGCGCCAGGCCGCGCCATGAATTGAAACGGGAATAGAAGCGCAGAATTTTTTTGTCGTTGGCGACGCGGCCGCGGTTGCGCGATTTGGCGAACTGCGCGCGCGTCCACGAATCAAGCGCGAGCCCCTCGTAGCGGCCGATGAGCTTCAAAAGGTTTTCGGCCGCATAGTTTCCCACACCCTTCACGCTCTTCATCTGTTTCATCAAATCCGGCAGCGCGTCATTGCTCGTCAACCAAGCCTCGACATT
>CBFHBI010000192.1:0-5809 GCA_965653755.1 uncultured Blastocatellia bacterium | reverse complement strand
CGATGAGCTGTTCACGACGAGCTCGGAGCTGCCTGCCGATGCGCCTCCTGACATGGAAAAGCGACACCCAGGCGAAGAGACGCTGGACAATCAGAACGAACGCAAGCCGGGCGAACCGATCGTTCCTTACAATCACGTGTGGCGCGCCGGCGCGAATGAAGCGACGCTGTTTCAGGTGACCGACGATGTCCTGATCAATGGACAACCATTGAAGGCCGGCACGTACAGCATGGAAGCGAAACCGGGCAAAGATGAATGGACGATTATCTTCAACAACGACCCCGGGCAGTGGGGCGCTTTCACATATGACGCCAAGAAGGACGCGTTACGTGTGCAGGCGAAGCCGCAAATGGTGAGCGACAATCAGGAGTGGCTGGTGTACACGTTCGATCCCGTCACGGAGAATTCAGCGACCGTCAATCTGCGCTGGGAAAAGGTGCGCGTGCCATTCACGGTCGAAGTGAAGGACGTGCGGGCCCTCTGGCGTAAGCATGCCGACGAAATGATCGCTGCAAATCCGACCGCCCAACAACTCCCGCAGCAGGTGGCCCAGACTCTGTGGGGGGTCAAGAACTACGACTTGGCGCTGCAGTATGTGGAGCAATCGATCAAGATCAAAGAAACTTTCGGCAACCTGTCGTTGAAATCGAATATCCTTTGGGACATGGGCAAGAAAGAAGACGCGCAAGCGGTCGCCGACGCGGCTATTGCCAAAGGCAAAGCCGATAATGTCAACACCGCCGCGTTTGAAAAACGCGTCGCCGATCGAAAGGCTGCCGGGAAGATGTAAGCAGACGACGTTTTATTCACACCTCGCTTCAGCGAGGTGGTCCAGCCAGGCATATTTCAATAGCCGTTTCAACGGCTTCTTCACGGAAACCGTTGAAACGGTTTCTTGTGTCTGATAGTTTTCACGGTCACCTGGCTGAAGCCAGGTGTGAATGAGACAAACTAGACTAACCTAAAGGTCACGGCCCATGAAAAAAATGCTCTTCCGACGCGGAGTATTCTTCCTTAGTGTTCTCGCTTTCGTCGCTCCGCAATTCGCGCTCGCGCAGAAGCCAGTATCGCCCGCGAAGCCATTTGAATTAACCGTCGACAGCATCATGCGCGGGCCGCGACTCTTTGGTTATCCGCCGACCGGAGTCTATTGGTCGCAGGACAGCCAGCGCGTTTACTTCCGTTGGAAGCAGGCGGACGAGCCGCGTCTGAAAGAGACGAGCCTTTACGTCGTGAATCGCGATGGCACGGGTTTGCGACGTCTTACCGAAGAAGAAGCGAAGCAGGCGCCACCCGCGAACGGCGAGCTGTCGAAAGATAAGTCGATGACGGTCTTCGCTGATGAAGGCGACATCTTTATTTACGATCACGCGAAGCAGGCGCGGCGGCAGATCACGCGCACCGTTGACGCCGAAACAAATCCGCATTTCACTTTCGATCAGAAACACATTTACTTCACGCGCCTCAACAATCTTTACTTGATGTCGCTCGACGGCGGATCGCTCGAGCAATTGACGGATATACGCGCTGGTGGCGCGCCGGGAAGTGCGGCGACGGTGAGCGCGAGTCCGCAAAAAGGAACCGACAGTCAGGAGTATTTGAAAAAAGAAGAGCGTGCCTTGCTCGATGCCGTGCGCGAGCGTGCCGAACAACGCGAGGAACAAGACAAGAAACGTAAGGAGCGCGAAAAACGAAAGCCGTTCAATGTGCCGGCTGGCCAGAACGCGGTGAGTCTAAACCTCTCACCGGACGAGAAGTACGTCATCGCCACCATCAGCGAAACGGGCGCCGGATCGAAGAACACGTTCGTGCCGAACTTTGTGACTGAGTCCGGCTACACCGAAGAGATTCCGGGTCGCACCAAAGTCGGCGACACGCAGAATCACACGCGGCTCGTCGTCATCAACGTCGAAACCGGCGACACCAAAAACGTCGATCACGGACAGCGCTTGCCGGCCTCTGAACCTCCTCAGCGCACAGAGTTGAATGCGAATGATCCGCAACGGGTCAGTATCCCGACGGGTCGGGATAGCGAGCGGATCGATTCGCAATCGCAATCAAACCAAACAAAAGATCGCGACGTGCAGTTATCGCAACTGCAATGGTCCGAGGACGGCAGGCACGCCGTGTTGATGGGCCGCGCGGCAGACAACAAAGATCGCTGGGTACTACTGCTCGATCCATCCACGGGCAAGACAAAAGTTCTGGCGACGGTCCACGACGACGCGTGGGTTGATGGGCCGGGAGCTTTCACGCTCGGCTGGCTGCCTGACAACGCGCACGTCTATTTCGAATCTGAACGCGACGGCTGGGCCCATCTCTATTCAGTTTCGATCGATGGCGGCGAGCCAAAGCAATTTACTTCGGGGTCGTTCGAAGTTTCCGATGTGCGGCTCTCGAAAGACAAAACGAAGTTCTATTTCACTTCGAGTGAAGGCAGTCTCTTCGAGCGACATTTGTATTCGTTGTCGATTGACGGCGGGCAGCGCAAACGCGAAACACGGATGCCGGGAAACAATCAGGTCGAAATCTCTCCCGATGAATCAATGTATGCTTGCATAAATTCATACAGCAATAGACCTCCGGAATTGTACCTCACGCTAATGCTCCCGGCGGGAAACGGCTTGGTTGGAAACCAGCAAGTCACCAAATCACCCAGTCCCGAATTTTTCACGTACAACTGGATCGATCCGCCGATTGCCAGCTTTAAAGCGCGTGACGGCGCCGTTGTTTACGGGCGCATCTACACGCCGATGAGTTGGAAGCCCGGCGGCGCGGCAGTCATCTTCGTGCACGGCGCGGGGTATTTGCAGAACGTGCATCGCTGGTGGAGCCAGTACTCTCGCGAATACATGTTTCATCATCTGTTGATGGAGCGCGGCTTCATTGTTTTCGATATCGATTACCGCGGCAGCGCCGGTTACGGCCGCGACTGGCGCACCGGAATCTATCGACACATGGGCGCCAAAGATTTAACCGATCATGTCGATGCGGTTAATTATCTCGTCAAAGAACACGGCGTCGATCCAAAACGTATCGGCCTTTACGGTGGCAGTTATGGCGGGTTCATCACCTTGATGGCAATGTTCACGCAGCCCGATGTCTTTGCAGCGGGTGCGGCGCTGCGTCCGGTGACTGACTGGGCGCATTACAACAATCCCTACACGGCCAACATTCTCAACTTGCCGCAGAGCGATGCGGAGGCTTACAAACAATCGTCGCCGATTTATTTTGCGAATGGATTGCAGGGCGCGCTCCTGATTTGTCACGGCATGGTAGATACGAACGTGAATTTTCAGGACACTGTGCGGCTGGTTGAGAAATTGATCGAACTGCGCAAGACGAATTGGGCAGTCGCGCCTTATCCGGTCGAAGACCACGGCTTCGAACGTGAAGAAAGTTGGGCCGATGAATACAAGCGCATCTTGAAATTGTTCACCGACAATCTTCACCCGGAGATGCGCAACAGCACGGTGCGGCAGCGAACCAAATGAGTTGAACGCTTGATCTAAAGATTTATGCTTCGCCGATTGCTCCCGCTATTTGCTTGCCTGGTCTTCGCGACCTTTTCGACACCCGCGCCGAACGCATTCGCGCAGACGCGATGTTTGACCGCGGACGAAGTCAAGCGCTTCACCGATCAAGTGAATGCGAACACGCAGCGTCCGTTCGACAAGAAACTCAGCGATCAGCTCAACAAGCTCGCCGCAAAGCAACAGCAACGCGTTGAGAACAACGTCGCCGACAACAAGAGCGACGAAACGATTCTGAAGACGCTGCGGACCGCCCGCGAACAAACGTCAAATGAAATCTGCTCGATGATCAAACAGCACGGCTGGCTCACGCGTGATCTCGTCGGCAACGAGGGCGAGCAATCGGCTTTCTTTCTGCTGCGAAACAACGCCAGCAAAGATCTCCAACGCGACCTGCTGCCGGTAATAATTGCCGCGGTAAAAATGGGCGAGGTCAATAAGGCTTCGTTCGCCACCTATATCGATCGGCTGCGTATCAACGCCGGATTGAAACAAATCTTCGGAACGCAAGCGACGATTCAAAACGGTTTCCTGGTGATGTTTCCGATTACCGACGAAGCGCATGTCGATGCTCGTCGCAAGCAATATGAACTGCCGCCGCTGAGCGAGTACCAGCGTGGGCTGGAGCAGCTTTATCGTCTGCCGCTGATCAAGGCGACGGGCGAATTGACGAATTCTTTTTCGGACAATTCGCAGGCGGTGATCGCGCGCGCGACGGAAAAAGACTTGGTCACGACCGCGTCGGATGAGGTCGATGTCCTGCGCGTCGATACGAACCTCGTCAGCCTGAACGTCAGCGTTTACGGAACAAAGCTGCGCACCGAAGTGGCGAAGCTGGAGCAGAAGGATTTTGTGGTTACCGAAGATGGCAAGCCTCAGGACGTCACCTTTTTTGCGACGACCGACGTGCCCTTCGATCTGGTGTTGCTGTTGGACCTGTCGGGATCGACCTCGGACAAGCGCGACTTGATTCGCAAATCGACCAGGAGATTCATCGAAGCGACGCGTCCGACGGACCGCGTGGCGATTGTCGCGTTTGCCGATGACTTTTGGATTGTCTCGCCGCTGACCGCCGATCGCGAAAAACTTTTGGCCGCGGCCGGCAACATCGAAGGCACAGGAGGATCGCGCGTTTGGGACGCGCTGCAGTTCACGCTCGATCACGTGTTCGATACGGCAACCTCGCCGCGGCGTCGCGCCGTTGTTTTTATGACCGACGGCGTGGACAATGCGTTGGGTATGTGGATGGCCGGATCACACATCAGCTTTGCCAATCTTTTGGAATCAGTCCGCAAACACGATGCATTGATTGTGCCGATTTATCTCGATACTGAAGGCCGCGGCGCCACTTGGGGCGACACGGGCCGCCGTATCTATCAGAACGCGCGCAACACCCTGGCGCTGTTGGCGAACGAGAGCGGCGGGTTGTATTACGGCGCGCGCAAGGTCGAAGATTTGAATGGCGTTTACCAACAGGTCATTGATGATTTGAGCACGGTTTACAGCATCGGCTATCGCCCGGCGAAAGAAAAACGCGATGGCTCATGGCGCAAAGTTGACATCACCATTCCCGGCCATCCGGAATTGAAGACGCGTGCGCGACCAGGTTATTACGCCAATTGATGTCGTCTGACAGCAGAGAATCATGCGGCTGTGCCGCTGCACCAGTGCGGTAAGCCTATGGCTTACCGGCTAACTGCTTAAATAGAATTGGGAGGCTACGCCTCCAAGCATCGAGGCGCGGCGTCGGCTAAAAGAGACGGATCGTCAGCGGTAAGCCAAGCCTTACCGCACTGGATGCTGCGGCAGAGCCGCTTTCATTATGAACCAGCCCCTTATTTTGATTTCAGCCATCGTGCTCCTCGGTGCGACGACGGGGTTCGCTCAAACGATCAAACGCGATTCGAAATATCCGGCGCATTGGTGGACGCCAATCGTCGATCCGAAGAAACCTGATTGGGAAATCATGCCGCAGGAAGCCGGCCCCGGCGAGGTAATTCTTTCGAAGCGTCACGAGTTGGGATTGCTTTCAAATTTCGCACCAACGCCGTTCGTGTTTCACGGTAAACGTTACGCCAGTCTCGAAGGCTTCTGGCAGATGATGAAGTATCCGGAGAGCCCCGACGATCCGCGCGCGAAATCTTCCGGCCTCGAATGGAAGTACACGCGCGAGCAAGTTGCGCAGATGGTCGGCTTCGAAGCCAACGCCGCCGGCGCGCTGGCCAGCAAGAACATGGACCAGATGCACATCACCTGGGTGAGCTTCGAAGGCAAGC
>CBFHBI010000191.1:0-5816 GCA_965653755.1 uncultured Blastocatellia bacterium | reverse complement strand
CGAGCCTTCGAGTTTGATGTAGTTCTGCGGGACCATTTCGACTTCGGCGACTTGTGGAGTTACGCCTGCCTGTTTGATCGCTGTCTGAACTGATTCGAAGGCATCGGGCGAAGTGATGATCTCCCAGTTGTCTTCGTCGTCGCGAATGTCTTCCGCGCCGGCTTCGATCGCCAGATCGAAAAGTTCGTCCTCGGACTTCGCGGCTTTCTCGACCACCAGATAACCTTTCTTATCGAACATCCAACCGACCGATCCCGATTCGCCGAGGTTGCCGCCGTTCTTGGAAAAGATATGACGTATCTCGGCCACGGTGCGATTGCGGTTGTCGGTCATTGCCTCAATCAACAGCGCGACGCCACCTGGCCCATAACCTTCGTAAGTGATCTCTTCGTAGTTGACGCCTTCTTCTTCGCCGGTGCCGCGGCGAATCGCGCGATCGATCGTGTCGTTCGGCATGTTGCCGGCTTTGGCATCAGAGATCGCTTTGCGCAGACGCGCGTTGGCGTCCGGATCGCCGCCGCCCGTGCGCGCGGCCACCGTCAATTCTTTGATGAACTTAGTAAAAAGTTTGCCGCGCTTGGCGTCGAGCGCGCCTTTCTTGTGCTTAATAGAATGCCACTTCGAATGTCCGGACATTGGCGAATTGGGTCCTTACTTTTGGATTGATTTGATTGGAGAATATATCACAGAGTTGAGAGTTCAACCTTCAGGTTGTCATCCTGAAACGCAAGCTAAAGCTTGAACTCTGAACACTGCTATTTCAGTCTGTCGTACTCAGCCCGCGCTGCAACGAGCGTCGGCAGGTTCGCGTCGGCATCTTTCCAAAGCGTGAAGAAGTCCTGGTAGGCCGTCCGCGCCGCGGCATTATCGCCTGCGGCCGCTTGCGCCCGCGCGAAACCCAACTGGGCCAGAGGGTACAACGGCGAGGTGGGATACCAACCGCGATGATCGAGAATGGTTTTGAATTCCGCGGCGGCTTGCGCGCCGTCTTTCAGTTTCAGATACGCTTCGCCCCGAAGATATTGCGGCCAGAAATCGCCGTATGCTTCATAACGGCGAGTCGTTTCGAGCAACTGCACAGCTTGCGCGGCGCCGCCCTTTGCCAACTCTATTTGCGCGCGGATGATTGGCAGCGAGCTGGAATTCAACAGAGTATCGAGCGGAAAACTATTCGTGAGTTCGTCAACCAGCGTTTGCGCCGGCCCTGATTGGCCACACCGTGCGTACGCGTTCGCCGCACTGATGAGATTCGTTTGTTCGCGCGAAAGACCCAAAGCCTCTTTGACTCTCGCAGTCGTGCGCGAGCAATTACCGACGGCCGCGTTGCGCGTCGCTTCGATCAGCATCCATTGCGCGAGCGTCTCTTTGGTGTCGGGCTTGCGATTCATCTCGATGGCCCGATCGCTTAACTGATCGGCTTCTGATAGTTGGCCCTGGAACGCCGCGCTCTGCGCTTGCCAGATCAGAGCCAGTTCCGGAATGCCGTTGGCATTGGCCCAGTCGATTTGCTGCTTCATCCAATCGGCATCGTGTTGCAGGAAACCGAGCTGATAAAGCCGCGCATGCATATTTGTGCTTTCCGGTTTTAGCTGCTGCGACTTAAGTAACACGTTCTTCGCCTCATCGAATTTGTTCAATTCAATGAAGGCGACGCCCAGGTTCACATACGCGCGGGCATCGTTCTTATTCAGCTCGATCGCCTTGTTGCCTTCAGCGACCGCGCGTTCAAACGGGCCCGCAGTCGTGTACCGGTTACAGAGAAGGTTGAGCGGTTCCCAATCGTGCGGATAGGTGGCCTTCCATTTTTCCAGCTCTCCGATTTGTAGGTCCCATTCCCCGGTGACACCGCCGTAGTAATTCGAGGTGATAATAAATTTCTCGCGTTCGCTTACACGGTCGCGAAGTTGGTAAGCCTTGATAAATTCGGGCCGCGAAGATTCAAGCTGTCTCAGCGTATTGAAACAGTTGGCCAGGCGCGCGTGCGCGATCGCAAAGTTCGGATCGATCTGAATCGCCTGTTGATAGAACTGAATGGCGCCTTTGTAATTGAGATTGGCGTGCTGCTGCATGCCCAGAGAGTATTGACGCAGCGCTTCCAACGATGACGTGGTGACGTTCTCAATCGGCGCATCGTACGTGTGGATCGAGCCAAGCGATTCGCCCAGCTTTTCTCGCAGACGCGTAGCCGCCGGGCCCAGCGACTTAATCACCTGTTCCTTTTCGGCCTCGAATTGCTCGCTGGCGATCATGTCGCCTGTCTGCGAGTTCACCGCCTCGAGCACCACGACGTAACGCGACCCGTCGCCCGAGATCGTTCCCAACAACATCGCCTTGATGCTCTGCCGCGCGCAGATGGCCTTGCCGATATCGCGCGTGATGCGCGCGTCGGAAGGGACGCTCATGTACTTTAACTGCTCGCGCACTCGCTCTTCCGAAAAGATGTTGAGAAACGGCGACTGCGCCAGTTGCACCGCCCGCGCCTGCTTCAAGGTGTCGTCGAAAAGCGGATCGCCCGTCGTGTTGGTAAAATCTGCGAGCAGGATCGTGTCCTTCTCAGTCAAAACCGTCTTCCTGCGAATAACCGAGAAATAAAGAATCGCCGCGGCAGCCATCACGATGACCAGGGCCGCCGCCGCGAACGCGAGTTTGTGGCGTTTGATTTCGGTGACGACGTATTCCGCGCTCGACGCCCGCGTTTGCGCGACACTTGAAAGACCGGAACTGGAAAGCGCGGGAGCTGCCGTTGTTTGCGTGCTGAGTGCCGGCATGGATCTGTGAATCTCAGTGTCGGCCATCCCGCTAAGTGCGCTCATCCTCTCCGGCGCCATCGATCGCTCGAGCTCGCTGTGAAATTCAATGCGCTGTTTCAGCTTTTTCAGATCCGAAAGGAGTTCTTTGATCGTTTGATAACGCTCGTCCGCGTCCTTCCGCAGCGCCTTCAAAATAATCCATTCAAACTCCGGCGGCGCGTTCGGCGCGAAGCGGGCCAGCGGCGCAGGATCATTTTTCGCAATCGCCACAATCACATCGGTCTTCGTCTCGCCATGAAACGGCGCACGGCCCGACGCCATTTCATAGAGCACGACGCCCAGGCTCCAGATGTCTGTCCGCGCATCAACCGGCTTACCGCGCGCCTGTTCGGGCGACATGTACTGCGACGTTCCCAGAACCATGCCGGCGTCTGTTTGCACGAGTGCGCGCGTGACGGCTTCAGTGTCAGTGTCGTCCGCGGCCGGCTTCTCTATTAGCTTCGCCAAACCGAAGTCGAGCACCTTGACATGGCCGCTGCGGCGGATCATCACGTTCTCAGGTTTGATGTCGCGATGAATGATGCCCGCGGCGTGAGCTTCCTCGAGCGCCTCGGCGATTTGAATGCCGACGCCGAGCACTTCCGCCAAATCCATCGGCGGCCCGGCCAACCGCCGCCGCAAAGTCTCGCCATCGACGTACTCCGTCGCGATGAAGTGACGTCCAGCCTCGTCACCCATCTCGTAAATCGTGATGATGTTGGGATGATTGAGCGCCGAGGCCGCGTAGGCTTCCTGATCGAATCGATTAAGCCGATCGCGGTTCTGCGTAAGTTCCTGGGCCAGAAGTTTGAGCGCAACCTTGCGGCCCAGTTGCGTGTCTTCGGCGAGATAGACGTCACCCATCCCGCCCGAGCCGAGCTTTTCGAGAACGCGATAACGGCCAATGGTTTCGAGATCCATCTGGGGGATGTGCGCTATTTCAACTTGCCCAACTCTGCAAGGGTTGCATGTCCGGGATTCTCGATACGAACAACTTTGTTCTTCGAATTGGTCCCGGTAATCAACAAGATGGCGCTACGCGGCACGACGAATGTCTTCGCCAATAACTTGACGAGTTCGCGATTCGCCGCGCCATCCACCGGCGGTGCTTTTATGCGAACCCGCAACGCGTTGTCATGCACACCCGCGATTTCGTTCCGCGAAGCTCGCGACACAACTCGCAGCGTGAGTGTAACGCTGTTTGAGTCTTGACGATACCACACCACTCGGCCTCTGATAGTAAATCGTTAATTGGAAAATGGAAATGATGCGTCAGAACCGGGAGCGGTTGCGAGCGGATCATGTGAATGTATGATTGAATACAACGACGTCACTCTTTCTTAGTAGCATAATGATCCGGTCGCTACCGCTCTCGGTTCTGACACGCTCTAGAAGAACTGAACGGGCCAGTCGTGCAGCAGCGTGGAAGCAACAATCATCTGACAAATCCAAACAATTACATAGGCAACGATCGGCGAAATGTCGAACATGCCTACCAGCGGAACCATGCGCCGCAGTGGGGCCAGCAGCGGCTCGGTAATTTTCACGAGCAGGCGAAAAAATCGATTAGCATAACTCGCGCCGACCCAGGAGAAGATAATCCTCACCAGAATCGCGAGCGTATATAGCCCGAGCAGCCCGAACAAAACGTAGCCGACAATTCCAATCATCGCGTTTGATCGATGACTGGTAGTCGCAAAGAACACGCCGGCGATCGTATTCAGCACCGCGCCCGCCGTTTGCACCAGTACGATTCCTGCGACGAGGAGAAAAATCAGAACGATCAACGGCGCGACTTTGGGATCGAGCCTGAATCCGCGCAAGACTGCTCGCGCCGGCAACAAAACAGGATCGGTTGCGCGCCGCACGTTGCGCGCGTGCCAGGTAAACGGATTGACTTCTGAGTAATCAAAAATCGCGCGCAGGATTACGAGCAAGGCGGCGGCGACGGCGAGCAGAATCACCGCGGTGCGAATGAAAAAATAAGTTAGCGCTAAGGCATTCATCGTGTGTCAGAAGCCCGACCCTAAGGGAGGGCTAATCTAGATAACGACTACCGGTATTGAGTCGAGCTTCGATGGATGGCCCTCCCTCACGGTCGGGCTTCCGACACACGTTCCCCGAAAATTGCTGTGCCGACGCGCACCATCGTCGCGCCTTCCTCAATTGCGATGTCAAAATCGTGCGTCATACCCATCGACAACTCACCGCGGCCATTCGCAAAAGCATTCTCGGCCTGCAATCCGTCTCGCAATTCCCGCAGCCGGCGAAAGTAAGGCCGGACGCATTCCGGCTGCTCGAAGAACGGAGGCAAAGTCATCAAACCGATCAACTGAAGCCTTGGGCATTCGCATGCGGTTACGACCACGTCGTGAAGTGATGCTTCGTCCACGCCGGTCTTCGTCGTCTCATGGCCCAGATCGACTTGAATCAACACCGGCAAAGACTCGCGATGCAATTCTTCACAGATTCGATCTAATCGCAGCGCCAGCGCCGGCGAATCGAGCGAATGAATCACATCGAACAACTCAACGGCCCGCCGCGCCTTGTTCGATTGCAGGTGTCCAATCAGGTGCCACTTCGTCGCCTTGCGACCGACGACGGGAATCTTCTGCTCGGCTTCCTGAACGCGATTCTCGCCGAAGTCCTTCAAGCCGGCATCGATTGCCGCCGTGATACTTTCGGCGGGGTGAGTTTTGCTGACGGCGACCAGCGTTACATCTTCAAAGTTTCGATTCGCGCGCAGCGCAGCATCGCGCATTCTCTGCAGCACTCGCTCGATGCGGCCGGCGAGCGTTTCTTCCGCATTCGTTATCATCGACTGAAAGCCAACTATAACAATGCTGCAAGGCGATGGCTAACAATCGCGGGATATAATGAGCCGTAACGCATTCTCTCATCATAACCCCTTTATCAAATAACTTCGGAGGCGTTATGCAGCGAAAATTATCTTTAATCGTCAAATGGTTCGTGGCCGTCGCTCTGGTCGTGGTGACGTTGCCGGTGATGGCGTCGGCGCAGCGGCTC
>CBFHBI010000190.1:0-5828 GCA_965653755.1 uncultured Blastocatellia bacterium | reverse complement strand
AAATCCTGGCGCCCTACGGACGCTTACTGGAAATCGGCAAGCGAGATATTTACAACAACACGCAACTCGGTCTGCGCCCATTCGAAAAATGCCTGTCTTTCATCGCCATCGATATCACGCCGCGTGACACAGCTGACTTGCTCTCGGCCTGGCGTGCGGTGGGCGAGCGCTTTGAAGCGGGAAGCTTCAGTCCGCTGCCGCGAACGGTCTTCACAATCGACGAAGTCAACAAAGCTTTCGAATACATGGCGAGCGCCGCCCACATCGGCAAGGTCGTCGTGTCTTTGGAAGATAAAGAAGCTCTGAAACGATTCATCGCGCGTTCAGAGGAAACGGACGGTCCGGCTGCCGGCCAGCAATGGCGCTCGGCCGCCGCCGGTCAATCACGCATTCAATCCGGATTGGGCGAAGCGTCTGCCGCGTCTTCGGCGCGACGTGAAATGGTTGATCCGAATGCGGGACTCTCACCGGCCGAAGGCGCCCAGGCTTTTAGCCTGATCATAAGCAACATGCAACCGCGAATCCTGGTAACGCGCCGAGACTTTCTAAACGCCAACTTTGAGAAACCGCAGTTCTCCGATAACGGTCTAGACGCGGTAGGTTACCGGCCATCGCATCCGCGACCCGGTTTGAATAACGAATACGTGGCGCCGCGCGATGAGACCGAGCGGGCCATCGCCGAAATTTGGCAGCACTTGCTGGGAATTGAGCAGGTTGGAATTAACGACGACTTCTTTGAACTAGGCGGCGATTCTTTGTTGGCGACGCAGGTGATCTCGCGCCTGCGCGACGCCCTCAAAGTAGATATCGCGGTCGGCAAAATGTTTGAAGACGCCACGGTGTCGGGCCTGGCCGCGCTGGTCGAACCCGCGCGTTGGTCCGCGCAACAACAACAGACACTTGCGCGCGAACCCGAAGGAGAGCGCGAAGAAGGAATGTTATGAGTGTCTTTGAGCTTTTAACTTCTCTCAACGACCTGGGCGTAAGAGTTTGGGCCGAAGGCGAAGGACTGCGTTTTAGCGCTCCCAAAGGCGCGCTGACGGCCGAGTTGCGCGCGCGGCTGCAACAACAGAAACCAGAGATCATGGAATTTCTGCGTAAGGCTGAAGTGACCGGCGCATCCACCTTGCCGCCGATTGAACCCATCGACCGAGGTGGACCGCTGCCGCTCTCGTTCGCGCAGCAGCGTCTCTGGTTCTTGAATCAACTGAAAATCGACAGCGCCGCATACAATGCCGCCCTGGCGTGGCGTCTCACCGGACAAATCAACATCGCTGCCCTCACGCAAACCTTCGCCGAGATCGTTCGCCGTCATGAAACTCTGCGAACTGTCTTCAGAAACGTAGATGGACAGCCGGTCCAGCAGATAATTCCGCCGGGCGAATTCGATTTGCGCCTTATCGACCTACAGGAATTATCGGCGGATAACCGACATGCAGAGACTCAGCGCCTCGTCGGAGAAGATGCGGAGACGGTCTTTGATTTAGCGACTGCGCCGCGTTTGCGCGCGATGCTGCTGAGACTTGAACCCGAAGTCCACGTGCTAGTCATGGCAATCGATCACATCTCGTGTGACGGTTGGTCGATGGGAATATTTTTCCGCGAACTCTCAGTGCTCTACGGTGCCTTTGCGACGGGCGCCGGGCCGCCGCTGCCGGAACTGCCGGTGCAGTACGTGGACTTTGCCAATTGGCAGCGCCAGTGGCTGCAGGGTGAGGCGCTGGAGAATCAATTAGGCTATTGGAAAAAGCAACTCGCCGGCGCGCCGGCCGTGCTCGATCTGCCGACCACGCGTCCGCGCCCGCCGGAGCAGACCTTTAATGGGAGCATAGAAATATTTCACCTCAGCGCTGAGGTACACGAGCGGCTAAAAATTTTGAGCCAACAATCGGGAGCGACGCTGTTTGTCGTCCTCCTCACGGTCTTCAAAATTCTGCTATCGCGTTACAGCGGCCAGAAGGACTTCCTGGTGGGCGCTCCCATTGCGAACCGTCGCCGCCAGGAACTCGAGCCGTTAATCGGTTTCTTCGCCAACACGCTGATGTTGCGTGCCGATCTCAGCGGCAATCCAACGTGTCGCGAATTATTGGAGCGCGTGCGGCAGGTGACGCTCGATGCTTTTGCGCATCAGGACATCCCGTTTGAAAAGTTGGTTGAAGAACTGAGGCCGGAAAGAGATCTGAATCGCAATCCGTTGGTCCAGGTCTTGTTCGTGCTCCAAAACGCGTTCGATCAATCGGTCAAGCTCGACGGTTTGGAAGTTAGTTGGGAGTCGCAAATCCGAAAGGTCCGGTTCGAGCTGGAGTTGCACATCTGGGATGAACCGCCCGGCTTGCTGGGCACGCTCATGTACAACACAGATCTGTTTGACCAGAGCTTTATCGCGCGCATGTGTCAGCATTTCCAGGTCCTTTTGGAAGGGATGCTCGCGAACCCGGACGGCCGAATCTCAGACTTGCCGTTGGTTAGCGAAAACGAGCGGAAGCAACTGCTGCAATTATCCGAGAGCAGTGCGGGAAAGAAATTGGACGAAGAGTCTGACGCGGCTCCCGAGGTGTGGCCGGATCGGTGTGTTCATGATCTCTTTGCAGCGCAGGTAGAACGAACGCCCGACGCAAACGCGCTGACGGCAGGAAAACAGAGCCTAACTTATCGAGAGTTGAACGCGCGCGCAAACCAACTGGCGCTATACCTGAAATCAGTAGGTCTCGGTTCGGAATCTCACATTGGCGTTTGCATGGACCGCGGACTCGACATGGCGATCGCTTTGCTGGGGATTCTGAAAGCCGGCGCATCCTATCTGACACTCGATCCAACTTATCCGGCAGAGCGACTGGCGTTCATGTTACGAGACGCGCAGCCGGCAATCGTGCTCTCACAGCAGCATCTGGCGACCACGCTGCCTGAATACGCGGGACAGTTCATTTACCTGGACCAGCATTGGCCCACGATCGCCAGTCAGGCGCAAGACAATCCGGTGGAAGAGCGAAGTGAGAATCTGGCGGCCCTGATTTACGCTGAGGGCCGCGTTGTGCAGTTAGAGCATCGCGGCATCGCCAGACGTTTGAGTTTGCTGCAGGAAAAATTTCAGCTAACGGCTGCCGATGTCGTGCTGCAAAGCTCTTCGATCGATCAAGACGCCTTCGTCTGGGAATTCTTTTGGCCTTTACTCACCGGTGCCCGCGTGCTGTTTGCTGCCGATGACGTGCGCCGCGAACCCGAGGCTCTGCGACAGTTGATCGGGGCGTCGAAAGCAAGCTTGATAACGCTCACGCCCACGGCGTTAACCGGCTTTGTCGAGTGCTTGAATCCTGATTCGAGAGCGCAATTGAATTCGCTGCGCGTAGTTCTTTGTGATGGGCCGAAGGTCCCTGGCCCAGTTGCGAACAGGTTCTTCGATCATCTCGCGTGCGAACTTCACAACCTCTGTGGCTTCACCGAAGTGCCCGGGCTCATTGCCTTGCAGCTTGATTCGGGAGATACGAACGCAGGCGTGGGTCTCAAAGCTTATCCGCTGGGCATGTCGGCTTATGTGCTCGATCAGAATTCGCAATTGGCGCCGCTGGAGATCAACGGTGACGTCTATTTCGGCAGCGAAGGCTTGAGCCGTGGCTATTGCGACGCCGACGAGACCACGCGTCGTTTCATTTCGCAAACGCTTGATCATGCTGCTGGCGCGCGTTTGTTTAAGACGGGTGCCGTCGGACGTCTCCGCGAAGACGGCAGCCTCGAAATGCTTTCTTCGGCGCGGGGACCAATCTGGATCGATGGTCATCGGATCGCTGCGGAAGAAGTCGAGGCGGCCATCCTCAAAAATCCCGGCATCCATGACTGTGTGGTGCTTGCTCGAACACTAGCGAGCGGTGTCACCGGTTTATTCGGCTACGTGGTTATCGACGGTCCGCTGGCGTTGGCGAGAGTGCACGCGGATCTGAAGGCGCGTTTGCCGGCTTACAAGTTGCCGCGCGCCCTCGTTCCCATCGCGGCCGTGCCGCTCACCGCTGCGGGCCAAATCGACGAACGGGCGCTCACAGATCTCGAACTGTTGGATGATGAATTGATCCAGCGTTGGGAAGCTGCGCTCAGCGCCGTACCTGAGATCGAAAAGGTGGCGGTCGTAAGGCAAGCGCAAGCCCAACACGTACCGGCGCTCCATGTGTCTGATTTGCTTCCGGCAGCGAAAGCTGCGGCTCGCGCGCCGGCGCCAGACGCGCTTAGCAAATCGAATGGACACAAAGTGTTGCCGGAGAATTCAAAGATCACAGCGCGCGCTTACAGTGACGGCAGGCCTTTGATGATCGAAGCCGATGCGCCGACGACGCTGACTCAAGCGCTTCTGCGGACGGCAGAACATTTTCCCGAAAAGGGAATCACTTTTGTCCAGGCCGATGGTACTGAGGTTGTGCAAACCTATGCGTCGCTTTTGCAGGAGGCCAGATCCATTCTCACCGGGTTGCGCGCGCAGGGAATGCGAGCGGGCGATCGCGCGATTCTGCAGGTTCCTGCGCTCAGAGATCACTTCTCGGTATTTTGGGCTTGTTTGCTGGGAGGAATTACGCCGGTCACGGTGGCGATCGCTCCTACTTACGACGAAGAGAACGCGGTCGTCAACAAACTTCTCAATGCCTGGAAACTGTTACGGGAGCCACCGGTGCTCACCACCGATGCGCTCGCGGCTTCGTTGTCGCGCCTCGATCGTTTGTTGCCAGGAAAAAATCTGAGAGTTGTATCAGTTACGCCTCTACGTCAGAGTCCTCCTGCCGAGCAGATTCATCAAAGCGATCCCGCCGACGTTGCCTTCTTGCAACTGACTTCAGGCAGCACGGGCGTACCCAAGTGCATTCAGATTACGCATCAGGGCATCATCCGGCATATCCACGCGGGGCGGCAGTTTAATTCTTACTGTGCGACCGATGTTTCACTCAACTGGCTGCCGATGGATCACGTGGTGCCGATCCTGACCTGCCATCTGAAAGACACTTACCTGGGTTGCCAGCAGGTTGCCGTTGCGACCAACGTGGTTCTGCAAGACCCGCTGGCGTGGTTGGATTTGATCGAGCAGCATCGCGTCACGCACACGTGGTCGCCGAACTTTGGCTTCAAGCTGGTCAGCGATGCGCTGGTTAAGGCCAAACAAAAATCCTGGGACCTGTCTTCGATCAAGTTCTTCATGAACGCGGGCGAGCAGGTCACCCTCCCGGTGGTGCGCGAATTCCTCGATGCGGTCGCTCCGTTTGGCGTCAGCAGGAAAGCGATGCAGCCGGCCTTCGGGATGGCTGAGGCTTGCACCTGCATGACCTACCAGAATCAATTCGATTACGAGAGCGGAGTGCACAGGGTCTTAAAGTCTTCGCTCGGCGGTCAGTTGACCAGCGCCGGCGTCGACGAGGCCGAGACAATTGAGTTTGTCGATCTGGGCGGCCCCGTTCCGGGCGTCGAGATCCGCATTGCCGGTCCCGACAATCAACTGCTCGCAGAAGGCGTGATAGGACGTTTTCAAATCAGGGGCGGCGTCATAACTCCCGGCTATTTATATAATGAGGCGGCGAACCGCGACGCATTCGTCGGCGACGGCTGGTTCAACTCCGGCGATCTGGGATTCATTCAAGACGGACGCCTGACACTGACGGGTCGCGAGAAAGAATTGATCATCATCAACGGCGCGAACTTTTATTGTTATGAGATCGAGGACGTAGTCAATCAGATTCCGGGAGTCGAACCGACTTACGTGGCGGCCTGTGGCTTCGACGACGACGCCACCGGCACGGAAGGGTTAGCGATTTTCTTTTCGCCGGTGGCCGATGCCATCGATGATCACGCGGAACTCA
>CBFHBI010000189.1:0-5837 GCA_965653755.1 uncultured Blastocatellia bacterium | reverse complement strand
GAAGCGCTCGGCAAATTGTACGTCGGTTTTTATTTTCCACCCGAAGCCAAGGCGAAGATTCAGGCGATGGTGAAAGACCTGATCGCGGCTTTCCGAAAGCGCATCGACAATCTCACCTGGATGTCGCCGGCGACAAAAGAAAAGGCGAAGGCGAAGCTCGACACGCTTTATGTCGGCGTCGGCTATCCCGAGCACTGGCGAGACTACGCCGGCTTGAAAATTCTGCGCGACGATCCGCTGGGCAACGCCGAAAGATCGGACTTGTTCGATTACCAATGGACGTTGTCGAAACTCAAGCAGCCGATCGACCGAACCGAGTGGTGGATGACGCCGCAGACGGTTAATGCGGTGAATCTGCCGATTCAAAACGGCTTGAACTTTCCCGCGGGGTTTTTGAATCCTCCATTTTTCGATTTGAAGGCTGACGACGCGCAAAACTACGGCAGCATGGGCGCAACCATCGGCCACGAAATCAGCCACAGCTTCGACGATCAAGGCAGCCAGTTTGACGCATATGGGAAGCTGCTGAATTGGTGGACGCCGCAGGATGCAGAACACTTTCGCGCCGCTGCCGATCGGCTCGCGGCCGAGTTCGACGCATATGAACCGCTGCCAGGCATGCACGTGAACGGCAAGCTCACGTTGAGCGAGAACATCGCCGACGTCGCCGGCCTGTCGGTGGCCTACGATGCGTATCGCAATTCTCACAATGGCAAGTCAACGCCAAATGCGACCGGCTTCACGGACGATCAGCGCTTCTTCCTCGCCTATGCGCAAAGCTTCCGCACCAAGATGCGGCCTGAGTTGATGCGCGTGCTTCTGACGACAGACGGCCATGCTCCCGATCAATATCGCGCCGACACTGTCCGGAACATCGACGGCTGGTATCAGGCATTTGAGATCAAGCCGGGACGCAAACTCTACCTGGCTCCTGAGGCGCGCGTGCGGGTTTGGTGAAGTTTCAGAATGAATTGCCACTCGCTTCAGAATGAATTGCCACTCGCTTCAGAATAAATTGCCTAGCTTCAGAATAAATTGCCTAGCTTCAGAATAAATTGCCTAGCTCAGAATAAATTGCCACTAGCTTCAGAATAAATTGCCTAGCTTCAGAATAAATTGCCACTAGCTTTAGCTAGTGGAAAAGGAAGTCCAATTGAGACACCGGCTTTAGCCGAACTTCAACAAAAGAAAATCCACAGGCTTTCAAGCCAGTTTCTTACTAGCTTCAGGTTTGTCTCACCCACGGGTTTTGGGCTAAAGGCAAAACGAGATTCGCTTCATTTCTCTTCGGCTAAAGCCGAGTTCCTTTTGTGATCCGCTTCCACTAGCTAAAGCTAGTGGCAAGTTAAGGCTAGTGGCAAGTTAAAGCTAGTGCCAAGTTAAAGCTGTCAAGTTAAGGATCAAGCGGATCGCTGGAATCAAAAAACAAAGACAGGACTGACGGCTTGAATTCGGCGGTGATGGGCGAGATGCGTTTGATGAACTCGACCGGGAAATAGCCCAACTCGTTTACATTGCGAATCCGAAATTCGTCGCGTGCGCAGGAATCTATGTGATCCTCGCTGGAGGTTACGAGCGCGGGTTCATCGGTGGGAATTCCGTAACGAAAGGCCAGCCGGACGGCGTTGCGAAAATTTGTGGTGGTGTGACGCGCGTGCGGATCGATCAAAATATTCGCCTCGGGGATTTTGTATTTTTCCATCACATACTTTTTCATCTCGATTGCTTCACAGTAAGGGGTCTGCATCGGATGAACGTGGCCGCCCGAAAGAATTATCAAAGGCGCTTTGCGTTGTAAGAACAATTCCGCGCCAAAGTCTGCCCGCTGGGCGCCGATGCGGCTGAGTTTGGCAGAATCCGACGGCCCCGAGCCGAGCACGAGAATGAACGAATACGTATAATCGGTCCACTTGATGTGCTTCAGGTTCTGCACCGCGGCTTTGTTCTCTCCCCGCTCGAGCGGTTCATAGCGGCCGGCCTCGTCGCGTCGATTAATCTCCAGCAGGCTGAGCGCAAAGTTGAGCGCCGGCTCAAAGAACAAAGAGTCGTTTCCGAGTTTGACTTCCTTAATTCTCGCTTTCATCAACTGGCGATAAGCTTCACTGGAAACGTCGAAGCTGACTTTATCAATTGCCGGATAACGCGGATCTTTGCCGAGGCAATAGACGCTGAAGATTCGATTGATGCCGTTCGCCGCATCCTTCCAGGCGGAATCCCACATCTGCGCATCGGACTGTTCAGCGTATTTGATGAAGACGCCCGACGGACGCAGATCCCTTTTGGCGAGACGCTTGAACGCAGGTTGATTGGCAAGACTGTCCAGAGCGGCGGCGACGGTTTGAATCGTTTCATCGCCGAACCGAAACAGGTCGTCGAAGCATGCGGTGTTGTTGCAACTCTCGGCTCGCTTTAGCGCAGACTCTTCGTGGACGGTCAACTCATGCAACGGGGCGTGCTTGCTTAGAAGAATTCTGACCTCACGGTTTCTCTGAAACAAACTTAAGAGATAAAAGTTCTTGTCTTGCACGGGCCGGAGGAGTGACAGCCGGTAAGAGCTGTCAAACCCTTTGGCGTCACGAGCGGGAGTTTCATTAAACTCCGTGCCGGTCAGTTGCGCACGAGTTTGAAGAAGGCCTAATGCCCAGTTTGGGGCGAGCGTGTTGGCAACGACAACAAAGGCGACGACAAATTTTCGCAGGATCATAATCGGTCTATTGAGTCTTAACGATGATGTTTTTATCGGGGCGTCATCAATAATTCTCTCAGAGGTTGCCATGCGCTTGACTAACTCGGCAAGGCCGAACCTTTCGTGCGCAGTGCGCTTTATTTGAAATCTTGTAACAGGACCACGTCATCCGTCTGTGGACCATACGAGATGATCAGCTGCTTACCGTCAGGCGTCCAACCAAAGTCGTAAAATTGAAAGCCCGGTTTTTGACCAGCTCGACCGGCTTGCTTCCGTCTAGGTTCTGTTGCTTCCTGGTCGAAGCGGCGCATTCGATCTGGATTACCAGCCAAATTACCTGGCAAAATCTTTAACGCTATTTTTCTGTGCAGCCGCGTGTCTTCCGCCAGATACACCTCACCCATTCCGCCTTCGCCAATCTTCGAGCGGATTTCATAACGGCCGAGTCGGGTTCCGGCTGTTAGACTCATCGACTGAAGTTGCTGATCAGGACCACATCGCTGGTAACGGTGCCGCGCGACATCGCCACCTGTTTGCCGTCGCGCGAGATGCTGAAATCGAAAATATGTTCGCTAGTAAAGTTCGTCAGTTGTTTGGGCGCCGAGCCGTCCACGGGCTGGGCCCAAAGGTTGGTCACACCGTTTTGAATGACTCCATAGATAATCGCTCGGCCGTCATTTGTCCAAGCTCCCGGGGTTTCAAACCCGGGCGGAAGCTCGAAGGTCTTCAAAGCATGGCCGCCTTCGATCGGAAGAATGGCCAGTTTGAAGCGCGCATTCTGCTCCAAATATCCACAGGCGATCTGCTTTCCGTCCGGAGATACTTGCGGCCGATCTGAATGCTTATCGGTGATTTGGACGGGCGGGCCGCCGTCTATTCCCGTCTTCCAAATCGTGCACGTGTTGAGGCAGGAAATGTAAAAGACCGATTGACCGTCAGGCGAGACGGCCGGCAAGTAGTCATTCTTGTCGGTCAATTGTTTGGGATTGGCGCCGTCAATATCCATGCGCCAGATGTGCTCCGCGCCGCTCCGGTCTGACACAAACAGAATGTATCGACCGTCTGGTGAAACGGCCGGATTTGTGTTGGCGTGTGAATTGGCAGTCAACTGTTTTGAGTTGCCGCCTTTCGCGTCGATCAGATAAAGGTCGCGGTTGCCGCCGCCGGAATTCATCGGATAGACAATCTTGCCGTCGGGCGTGAACGCGGGAAACAAAGCCCGGTTTCTGCCTTGCGTGATTTGCACCGCGTGTGCCGAATCGAATCCCGGCATCACCCAGATATTCGATTCGTACTCGGTCTCGACCACGGCCATCACCCTGGCATCAGACGTAAGACTGACGTATGGATAAGAATTCAGATCATTGGTTAGCTTCTGCGCCTCGCCTGACGGGTAGGAAACTTGCCAGATGCTGGCTGTGTCTGAGCCCTGTTCCTGTGCGGTCACCAACATGCTGCGACCGTCGCCAAACCACATTGCCTGATTTACCTGCCGCCATTTGCGCGGCGAGAAAAGCTTGACCTGGCCACTGGCCACCGACACTGTCGCGACCGTCATGTAGCCTTCGGATTCAAAAGCGACCGTCGTCGCCAGAGTCTGACCGTCAGGCGACCACGAGGCGCTACTAAAATCATTCCCGAAGAAATATTCATTTCCACGGCGCACGGCCAACTGGCGTTGACTGCTGCCGTCGGCATTTGCCAGCATCAGCCGGTCTTCATCTTCGTAATAATGGAAATAGGCGATCTGCTTACCGTCGGGAGAGAAGCTTATTGAACTATTGATGGCGGTGATGAGTTTGCGTGCTGTGCCGCCGAGCACCGGCACCTGGTAGAGAGTCCCGGTGATAGAAGGAGTTTCCACGACCGTGTAGTAGACGTAATTCCCGTCGGGTGAAAAAGCGAGGCCCAAATAATGATTTTGCGCCGGCGGCACGATCTGTGTATTGCTGTTAGTGACCGCGACCTGGCGCAACCAAAGACTCTGTTGTCCGCCGTCATCGACGACGTGCACGAGCCATTTGCCGTCCGGGGAAATCGCGGCGCCCGTCGCTTTACCCGACGTTGTCAACCGCGTGAAGCTCGCCGATTGCAAAGAGATCGTTGATTTACGTTGGCTTAACCATCGATAGACTCCAAACGACAATCCGATTAAGACAACAACCAACAGACCAATGACGGCGAGCACGGCAGTTTTGTGTTGCCGCATACCTGAGACGACGTACTCGGCGCTGGACGCGCGCGTGCCGAGCGAAGGAGACGAGACCCTCGAAGTGATTGTGGATGATGAAACAGCGCTCGGCGACGCTGCGCTGTCGCTGCCAACGGGCGGTGGCACCGTCGTGTCCACGCCCGCTTGACTTTGGAATGCGCGTCGCACCTCCTTGATTTCGATGGCGACGTCCTTAATCGTCTGGTAACGCTCTTCGGGATCTTTTTGTAAGCAACGACGGACCAGCTTTTGCAAATCGTACGACGCGTCAGGCGCGAAGTCAGTGATCGGAGCCGGTGGCTCGCGAATAATCTTGTTCAGCGAATCGATCGCGTCAGTACCCGCGAAAGCTTTGCGTCGAGTAATCGCTTCATAAAGAATGCAGCCGAACGAGAAGATGTCTGAACGATGATCGATTTCATCCACGCGCCCCTGCGCTTGCTCTGGCGACATGTAGCCGACGGTGCCGAGCACCGCGCCCGGAGTTGACTGCTGTTGCATGAGCGCCGTGGCGACTTCGCTCATCCCGTCGCGCTGTCCGGAAGCGCTCTGCGGCTCGACCAACTTCGCGAGTCCGAAGTCCAGAATCTTCGCGTGCCCTTCGCGCGTCACCATAATATTGTCGGGCTTGAGATCGCGATGCACGATTCCCGCGGCATGTGCCTTCGCCAGTCCTTCGGCAACGTGCTGCAGGGAGCGAAGCAGCTTCGAAAGATCCGTCTGCCGTTCGTGAATCAACTGCCGCAGCGTGAACCCGTCGATGAACTCCATCGCGATGAAGCTGCTGCCGTCGCTTTCATCGACTTCATAAATGTGCGCGATGTTCGGATGATTGAGCGAGGCCGCGGCTTGTGCCTCCTGTTCAAAGCGCCGCATTCGATCTCTGTTCGCGGCAAGTTCGGCGGGCAGAATCTTCAGCGCGACATTCCGGCGCAGTCG
>CBFHBI010000188.1:0-5856 GCA_965653755.1 uncultured Blastocatellia bacterium | reverse complement strand
AAATCAAAGATCGGCAAGCCAGCGGATTGGAAGAAGCCGAGGCCGCCGAGTTGGGCCAATTAATTTCCAGCCGCCAATCGCCGTCGCTCATCGCCTACCGTCTGCCGCCAGCCGAAGGCAAATCAACCAGATCGCTCTTGCTTGACGTCGCGCGCTACACGCCGCAGGCGGTGCTCACCGCCAACATCGAAGAAGCTGATTACAGCGCTTTGGTGACAGCCGACGGCAAGTTACTGGTCCAGACGCGCTTTGCGGTGCGGAACAATCAGCGCAACTTTCTGAAACTGAATCTGCCTTCGACTGCGACGTTGTGGAGCGCATCAGTCGCCGGCCGCCCGGTGCGTCCCGGGCGCGCGCCCGATGGTTCGCTGTTGTTGCCATTGGAAAAAAACAGGTCGGGAGACGAAGCGCCCGCGTTTGTCGTCGAGGTTTCGTATCTCGATCACACCGCGACTTGGGCGGACAAGGGACGCTTTCATCTTTCGTTGCTCGCAGTCGATCTGCCGATCTCGAAATCGCATTTGCTGCTTCATCATCCGCCGCTGTTTCGTCTGACAGCCCCGCCGGGCATCTCGAGCAGTTTTCGCGTGACGCCTTACGAAGCGCCGGAATCAATCACGCTGACGACGACTCCAGGTAACAAACCCGAAACCAACACGGTGGTCCAAAACGACGAGAAGGCTCAAGCGGCACAGCTACTCGTGTCGCAGCTGCACGTGACTCAGCCAGGAAAGCCCGCACGGAATCTGCCGTTGCGCGTCGCCTTCCCGCACTTTGGCCCATCGATCTTTTTGAAATCTGAACTGACCAGCGAAAACCAGGCGCCGGTAATCGAACTTGATTTTCAACGTGACAGAAAGAGAGGCGAGCGATGAAACACACAATCACAGCTATCGGTAGGCGCGCGTCCCGCGCGCTGCACGCCGGAGGCGTGCGTCCCTTAATTCTCATCCTAATCGTGACCGGCAGCGTGTACGCGCAAACGCGCGCAGCCCGCACCGAAGTGCCCGTTCCGCCGCCGAGCTTAACCGGCACCGTCACCGTTTCTTTGGCTGAATACAATCGGCTCATGGAACTCGCATCGCACAAACCGAAAACCACGGAACCGGCGCCATTGCCGTTCGTGTTGTCCACGGCCGCCTTCAAACTCAACGTCACAGATCAGTCGTTGGCGGGCACGGTCGATATTTCCGGAAACGTCCTCGAACAAGGATCGGTGAAGGTGCCGCTCACGACCGGATTGACTGTGCTGGAAGCAAAGCAGTCAAACAACGCTCTGCCGTTGATGTTGGACGGCGTCACGCAGACAGCGATTCTGAACGGGCCGGGGCGATTCGATCTTTCACTTTCGGTCGCCGCTCCCTTGACGGTGGAAGCCGGTCGCGCGTCATTCACGATTCCGGTTCCGGCGGCAAGCGCATCACTCTTGACGCTCGACCTGCCGGGCAATCATGCGAACGTGCGTATCGAGCCGGGCCTCGTTACGAGCCGCACGACGGCGAACGGCCACACCATTGTCGAAGCGACGCTCGAACCCGGCAAGCCCGCGCGCGTCTGGTGGACCACGCGAGAGATTGCCGCGCCAGTCACGCAACGCGAAGTCCGTTTTCTTTCCGACATCAAGTCGGTCGTGTCGGTCGGTGATTCACAAATGCGAATCGAGGCGCTGTGCGACGTTACCGTGATTCAGGGCGATGCGGCTGAATTCAAAATGCCCTTACCCGCCGGTTTTGAATTGACCGAAGCAACTGGCCCAACGCTCGATTCTTCAACGATCGAGAAAGGCGTGTTGGTGCTCAACGTCCGCGAGCCGGCCAAACGCAACCATCAGTTCGTAGTCGTGCTCGAACGCGCTAACAAGGAAACGAAAGTCGATGCGCCCGTGCTGTCGCTCTCTGGAGCGCAGCGAGAGACCGGCGAATTACTGGTCGAAGGCATCGGCTCGATCGAGTTGACGCCAACCGAAAGCGGCGGGTTGCGTCGCATGGACGTGCACGAAGTCGGCGCGGTCGCGCGATCTCTTTCGCGATTTCCATTGCAGGCCGCGTTTCGTTACAACCGGCGTGCGGGAGATACGCCGAAATTGCGACTCGAGTGGACGCAGTTTCCCGATAGCTCCGTGCTCTCGGCCGTTGCCGAACGCGCGACCATCACGACCCTGACTAACATTGAAGGCAAGTCGCTAACTGAAGTGACACTGCGCGTTCGCAATCACGCGCAACCATTCGTCAAAGTCGAACTGCCGGTGGGCGCGCAACTCTTGTCGGCGGAAGTCGAAGGAGAACGCGTCATGCCGTTGACGGGCCAGGACGGGAGTCGTGTGCCTTTGCTGCGTCAGGGTTTCAATCCTTCGGGACCGTACACTGTCTCTTTCGTTTATTTGAATTCAGGCGCGCGCTTCGCCAAGACCGGTGGTTACGAGATGACTCTGCCGAAACTCGACGTGCCGGTGAATCTTCTGACTTGGGAAGTGTCTCTGCCGGATCGGCTCGAGGTAAGACAATTCGGCGGTGATGCATTGTCGGCGGAACTATTTCCCGCAGCAGCCGCGCAGAATTTCATCGCGGATGGAATCGATGACTCTTTCACCGATAAGGATTCACTCGCATGGAATGAAAATGGAATCGACATGGACCAAATGCTAGCTGGACAAGTCGGCGGCATCGTCGTAGATCCAGCGGGCGCGGTGATTCCCGGTGCGCGCGTCGTCGTAACGAATAAGCAAAACGGCACGAGTCAAACGACAACTTCCGATGCAGAAGGACGGTGGATAGTTTCGAATGTGCAGCCCGGACCTACGACCGTTAAGATCGATTCCACCGGCTTCAAGTCCGCGCAACAGGAATTGCCGTATAACGGTCGAGCAGCTCGATTAGGCACGACCTTAGAAGTCGGAACTGTGAGTGAGACGGTGACCGTTACTGCCGGCGCCACATCGATGGAACGCGACAGCAAACGTCTCGAAGACCGCGCGCGCCAGGCGCAGCAAGCCCAACTCAACGCGCCGTCTGCGAACGTCTTCAATTTACAACGACGCGTCGCCGGCATCCTGCCGGTCCACGTCGATGTCCCGCGCAGCGGTAAATCGTATCGCTTCGTGCGGCCGTTGGTGATGAACGAGGAGACGAAGATCAGTTTTCAATACAAAGCGAAGTAGCAGCGCCGACATCCTGTCGGCGGTTCGCGAGCATCCTGCTCGCAATTGCATTGAAGCAACCGGCAGGATGCCGGTGGACCGCAGGCAGGGATGCCTGCGCTCCGTTACGTAGTCAATCTTCGATAAATCCCCGGCAGCCTCTCGGGCAGAGTCATCACATCGTCGATGATCGTGTAACCGATCTCGCCGTAGAGATCGCGCAGTTCGCTTTCTGATTCGCGATCGATGGTAATGCAGAAAGGCGTAATGCCGCGCGTCTTCGCGTCGATTAAAGCTTCGCGCGTGTCTTCGCGGGCGTAGCGCGCGTCGCCGTAGTCGTGATCGTATGGGCGGCCGTCGGACAAAACGATCAGCAGGCGGGTGCGCGCCTCCTGCTTTTCGAGTTTCGCCGCCGCATGACGAATCGCCGCACCGAGCCGCGTGTTGTTCTGATAAGTAATGCCGCCGATGCGCCTCATCACTTCGTCGGAATAGTGCTCTTGAAAATCTTTCAGCACGTAAAACTTGACATTGCGCCGGCCTTCGGAAGTGAAGCCATTGATAGCATAAACATCGCCGACAGCTTCGAGCGCTTCGCTCATTATAACCAGGCCTTCCTTTTCGATTTCGATGATGCGGCGGCCGGGATGTGTGTACGGCTGCACCGGATGACGGCCGATGGTGCGCGCGGTCGATGACGACTGATCGAGCAGGAACGAAACCGCCACGTCGCGGCGGCGACGCAGACGCTTCGTGTAAATGCGTTCGGATTGTTGTCCATCAGCGAGACGATCGATAAAGAAATCAACCACCGCGTTCAAATCGTAATCTTCACCGTCGAGTTCGTTCGCAATCTTTGTCAGGTTCTCGGGCTTCATCAACTGAAACTGATGACGGATCGATGAAACGACGCCTTTGTAACGCTCGCGCGTGTCATCGACAAAGTCGCGGCTGCCGCGTTTGACTTTCTTTTCAATCACGCGCGTCCAGCCGACGCGATGATCCACCAGTTCGCGGTCCCACTCGTCGTAATTGAAGGCGACCTCGCCCGCTTCGAGATCCTGCTCCGGCGTTTCGCCTTCGCTCCAGGTTTCGCTGCCGTCCAGTTCATCGAACTCGCCTTCGCTTTCAGAATTCCAGGCGTTGAAGAGTTCGCGCGCGTCGCGTCGCTGCGGCCGGGCATCGGTTTCGCGTTCGTTCAGCATCTGCTCGGCTTGTTTGTTCTCGTCTTCCTGATCTTGCTGGTCGGGAACTTCGATTTGCTGTTCGGACTCGTCCATCGTCAACGATTGAAACAGCGCGAAAACGCGGCTCGTGGCCATCAACGTGTCGCCAACCGTCGCGGATTCGTCGTTGAGATATTCCGCTACAATGGTTTCCAATTCCGAAACCACCTGCCGATAAAACTCACGCGCGTCGTCCAACGCGCCGCCGAGCAGCGTCACTTGAAACAGCAATTCGAATGGCACCAGCGCCGGCGGCAGATCGACGATCTTCGGACGCCGATGCCGCAAGTGCTCGCGGATAAGATTCAGATCCCGCGCGAGCCCTCGATAAGTCTTTCGCAAACGTCGATCGATGCGGCCATTTTCGAGCGTGCCAAAGATGCGGCGCGCGAGTGCGGGAATCGGGAAGGTGCTAAGAACCAATCGGTAGTCGATCGATTGACCTAACCCGCTCGCTGCCGCAGGTGGTACTGACATGACCAACTGATTCGGATCGATCGCAAACGAATCGCGTTCGTCCTGTTTTGCTGGGTCGTACAGATTGAACAAAGCGGAATAAGCCGCGCGCAGATCATCGCCGTCTCGTTCATACGTGCCGAATTCGATTTGTCCCGCCGCGTGTGCGGCCAACACTTTGTAGAGTCGAAAATCGAGTTCTTCGTCGCCAAATTCGGAAACAACTGATGGCAAATGGATCGTGCGTCCGTCGGCGATGCGAGATTCCAACGGAACAGCGGCGAGCGGAGCAATTTCAACGGCGCGTCCCGTCAACGCTTCGACGTAAAGCCGCAGCAGCGGTTGAATCGATTCCAGAGAAACTCCGGCCTCGCCGGCGCGCAGGGCTTCGTTGCTACTGCGGGTTTCCAGCGCGTAATAACTGCGGCGCGCGCGCGCGTCACCGGAGATCAAACCGGCGCGCGCCCAACTTTCAAACTGTTCGATCGAAACGGTGTGCAGCGCCTTCGCGCTGGATCTCAGACAGGCCAGCGCACTTTCAGCGTCGGTGCGCGCTACTTCGCGCGTCAACCCAATCACCCGCGCGGCCAACGCGTTCGCGTTTGTATGATTGCGGGTGAGCGCGATGTTTTGAAAGAACCTTGGACTCGCGCGAATAAACGCCACGAGCGCGGCATTTCCATGCGGCGCAATCGTCCACAACAACTCGACCCAATCTTCAAACGATTCGGGCATGGCACGCAGAACGTCACCGCCGGCGATCAGAAAATGAAATGCGACCGCGCCGCCGCGCTCGAGAAAAGTCCTCGCGCGCTTCAGCAGCTTTTGTGTCTGTTCCGCAGTCTTTCGCTCCAACGCTGCCGGCAGAGCCTCCCACGCGTCGGACGCAATTCCGCCCGCGTGTTCGGCGAAGGCTTTGACGAGAGTGATTGCTTCGCGAGCGAGTTCGTCGTCTGCTTCACCGCGGATCTGATCGTTTGGAGGCGGGCTACTGCCCGCCTTCTCCTTCGAACCAGCGGGCAGTAGCCCCCCGCTAAA
>CBFHBI010000187.1:0-5858 GCA_965653755.1 uncultured Blastocatellia bacterium | reverse complement strand
GGACGGCGCGCGCCCTCGATGAATTTGCGCGCTTTATAATCGAAACTGCGTTTCGCACTCGAGGCCGGCAAGGACTGAACCAGCGGAGTCACCAGGAAACGGTGCAGCCATCCGGGCAAACGCCGGTAGTGCTGGGCCCAGCGATCGGCCTGATAAGTCGGATAGCCAAGAAATATTTCGTCGCCGCCATCGCCCGAAAGCACAACTTTCACGTGCTCGGCTGCGAGTTGGGACACGAGGTAGAGTGGCACATTTGACAGATCGGCTGTGAGGTTGTCCGCATGGTGCACAGTCGCTGCGAAAGTCGAAACCAGATCCTGCGGCGTGCAGGTCACTTCGAAATGCTCGGTGTTCAGCACGCGGGCCATTTCGCGTGCGTATGGTCCCTCGTCGTATGAAGGATCTGCGAAACGAACGCTGAAGGTTTTCAGCGGCTGTTGGATGTAGCGCCGCATGAAATAAACTACGGTGCTCGAATCAAGGCCGCCGCTGAGGAAGGCGCCCAACGGTACGTCAGCCACTAGCCGCTTGCGAACAGCCTCGCGAACCTGTGCCAACAATTGTTCATTAATCTCTCCGGCGTTTGGACGATGTCCGTTGCCACGCTCGAGTTGCAAGTCCCAATATTTCGTTTGCTCAATCTCGCCATCGGCCCAGTTCAGGTAAAAACCAGGCGGCAATTGCCGGATGTTGCGAAACGGCGTCCGCGGCGGCGGCAGATAATTCAGCGAAAAGAAATCGCTCAGCGCCGCTTCGTCGGCCGCCGTATCGAGTCCCGGGTATTGCAGAATCGCTTTGAGCTCGGAACCAAAAACAAATTTGGTTGGGTCTTGATAGTAAAAGAAGGGTTTGACGCCGAGACGATCCCTAGCGGCGAACAGTCTCTGCGTCTGCTCGTTCCACAAAGCGAAGGCGAACATTCCATTAAAGCGATCCAGGCACTGCTCACCCCACTCCTCGAACGCGTGAATGATCACCTCGCTGTCGGTGTGCGAACGGAAGGTATGGCCCCGTTCGATAAGTTGTGCGCGCAAACCGGCATAGTTGTAGATCTCTCCGTTGTAAACCAGCCAGAGAGTGCCGTCTTCGTTGCACATTGGCTGAATCCCCTCCGGCGAGAGGTCGATAATGCTTAGCCGGCGGAATCCCAGGCCCAAGTTTTTCTCAACATACAAGCCGTCAGCATCGGGCCCGCGGTGCGTCAGCTCGTCGCGCATGCGCTCGACGTGCTCACGATTTACCGAACCGCGTGACCGAACTACACCGCTAATGCCGCACATTTACTCCGACTTCCTTTTCGACGGATTGTATCAAATTTCGGCGAGACGACGGCGAGCACTAACCTGCCTTAAGGACACGGACCGATGGTCGAATCAGCGGCAGCAGTTTACCGATCGCAAATCGAATCATGAAGGTCGTGGCAATGATCTCAACGGGAATTAGCTGCACGTAATGGCGGGCGGAAATATAAAGCAAGCAGATCAGCGCCACAATCAGGCAGACGCCGATACCCCAAACAATCAACAAGGTCAGGAACTCTCTCGTCATTGGGCGCCAGCGCTGGAAATTTCCATTCGGGCCCGGCCAGATGACGAAGGAAATCAGGTACAGCAGAAACGCCACCGCCATCAGCCACGTTCGATCGAATGCGAGAAACATCGCCGAGGCGACCTTTGGCGTAATCTTCACGTTGTAAATGATATTGGCAAGTTCCTCGCGCGGATAGAGCCGAATGACGTCCAAATCGGTTTTGATTCCCGGAAGCTTTTGTTTGTAAGTGATATCCCACGCTTCTATAGTCCACGACTCTTTGCCCGGCAGTTCAGAACGCAGGCCGGTTCTGTTCACGTAGGTGCCGGCGAATTCAGTGCGCATCACCATCGAATAATATGGCGAGATTGTGTTATTCGGTCTGAGATTGAATATGCCGATCATGAGCGCGAATAAAATCGCGGCGGCGATCCAATAATATTTTGCTGCGGGTCGGTCGAAGCCTTTCCAACGGCCGCGTCTCCAGCGATAAAAGGTACGCGCGATTAGGAAACCAATGACGAACAGCACCGGCACGATCATCTCTTCGCGAATCTTTAGTGAGAGCAGCAACACAAACACGCTCGCAGCTAAGGCGGCACCCCGCCAAGGCAGGTAGAAGCAGAGAACGCTCACCACCAACATTGACGCGGCTAGCGCGTGACTACCATTAGGCTCGGCCACGAAGTACTTACAATTCAGGACCCATACGAAGATCAGCAACGCAGTTCTAGCGTCAAATAATTTCCAACCTAAGACGGCGAGCAGAAAGCAGAACAGTAGCACCGACGCCGTCTTCTCCAGAAAAAAGGTGCGCATCAGATCCCCGCGGGTAATCCGAACGAATACGGCCAACCAGGAAACATAGAGTTGCCTCGCCTTCGGGAATCGAAACTGGTTCGCGACTATTTGCGCCTCTTTAAGATATCCATCCTGATCAGAATCAGAAGGGAAAGGAAGCCGCTGCGTGACGCTCTGATAAAGGAATGGCGAAATCACTACCGCCCCAATGAGGAGAGAAAGTACGAATGCGTTCGACTTAGATCGAGTAGGTAGAGCCAAGTTGTTCGGATTCCGATTCCGCTCGGGTGACTAACGAGCGGCTAATCTAACTCAGACGCGATGGAGTGTACAGAACAAAATAGACCGGTTGCGAGCCGGTCGCCCACGCTGTTAGACTCTCGCTAAATTGTAGGTTCATAAGGCGCAAATATGAAAGTAACTCGCGGCGTTTGCTATGGTTTGAGTCACCCAATTCAAGATACAGGCTCCCCTCAACGCACGTAACTTCGTTTCAATTCGCTGCTGCGAATGCAACCAATCATCACCGCCAACAACTTGGGAAAACAATACCGGCTTGGTACTCAAGGCGCAGCGTATTCAACTATTCGCGAAACGATCTCGAATGCAATTCGCCGCAAAGGTGGGCGGGAAAACGGCGTCAAGATGTGGGCCTTGCGCGATATAAATTTTGAAATTGAACGGGGCGAGGTGGTTGGGATCATCGGCCGTAACGGCGCGGGCAAATCCACTCTGCTGAAAATTCTTTCGCGCGTGACTGAGCCGACGATAGGACGCGTTCGGCTGTCGGGTCGCGTCGGCAGCTTACTCGAGGTTGGCACTGGCTTTCATCCGGAATTGACCGGGCGCGAGAATGTTTTTTTGAACGGCTCGATTCTGGGAATGACTCGCAAAGAGATTCTCCGGCAATTCGATCAGATTGTGGCCTTCGCTGAAGTGGAGAAATTTGTCGACACCCCAGTCAAGCGATTCAGCAGTGGCATGTACCTGCGCTTGGCCTTTGCGGTCGCGGCCCACCTCGAGCCTGAGATTCTGATCGTCGACGAGGTGCTGGCGGTGGGCGATGCGGCTTTCCAACAAAGATGCCTGGGACGAATGCGCGAGGTGGCCACTGAAGGTCGTACGGTCCTGTTCGTCAGCCACAACATGGCCGCGATCACGGCTTTGTGCAGCAAGGCCATGGTGCTCAATCAGGGCTCGATCGTTTTTCCGCTCGGCGACGTGCGAAGCGCGGTCGACAGTTATCTGAGCCGGGTAACTGAATTGACCAAAACCGAACTCGGCCAGCGAAAGGATCGCCAGGGAGAAGGCCGCATTCGCATTACGAATTTCGCGATTTTTGATCGCGCCGGCAATGAACAGGAACATCTGGCCTCCGGACAAGATGTCGATTTGCGCATCTACTACGAGTGCCATGAAAATCCACAACCAAAGAACGTTACTACCGCCATCGGCATCTCGGCCTCGACTGGCGGATTCGTCGCGTTATTGAGTAATCAACTCACGAACGAGACATTCGTCCACCCGCCGGGCCGAGGCGGGGTCTTCTCCTGCCGCTTGAAAAAGCTGCCGCTGACACCCGGGCCCTACACAATCAACTTGATTGTGCGACAAAATGACGTGGTTCAGGACTGGATTCAGGAAGCGGTTAGTCTCGTAGTGGAACCGGGTGATTTCTACGGAACCGGCAGGATGCCGCCGGTTTCGCACGGCGGCGTTTTCGTAGATCAACATTGGACCGTAAGTGAAATTAATTAGCGCCTGCCGTGAATGGGCGGCGCACTCAAGCGGATCCTTCACGAATGAAAACTCTGGTGAAAACATATATTTCGCTTTTCGGCGTGGGCATTTATCGCCTGCCGCAAGACCAGAATGGTGCGCCGCCCAAGCTGATCATCACATCGCCTTTGGCGCACAACTCCAAGGAAGGACTCAACGCCTTCTACGCTGATCAGAAAACTGCCGAATCATACCTGAACCTTCCATTCTATGAACATCTGGTTGACTTCTTGCATGATCAGGGAATTACTTACGACGGCAAACATGTCGCGGACATCGGCTGTGGGGTGGGACACTTGCTAAAGCTGATCGCCGACAATTATCAGCCCGCTTCGTTGAATGGCTTGGAATATTCGGAGGCCGCATTGGCAATCGCGCGTGCCCGCCTGCCCAGCGCGCGCATAGATTATTTCGATGTCTATGAAACGCCCGGCGGAAAGTTCGACGTGCTGTTTTGCGTCGAGGTCCTTGAACATCTCTTGTATCCGCGTAGGGCACTTAGCAACCTGCTGAAGATGATCGACGCTGGCGGCGCCGCGCTGGTCACGGTGCCCAACGGAAGGACCGACACCTTTGAGGGTCATATTAATTTCTGGAGTCCTGAAAGCTGGGACGCATTTATTCGCGAAACATGTGCCGGCTTTGAGGTCAGCGACGGTTTGCTGGAAGATGGAACGGTCAATTTTGCGATTATCAAATCGATGGAAAACTAGCGTATGACGCAAAAGAAGATCACGACCGCGCAAATCGGTTGTGGTTATTGGGGTCCGAATCTGCTGAGAAATTTCTCCGCCCAGCAAGACTGCTGGGTGAAGCTGGTGGTTGACCAAAGCGCCGAGCGGCGCAGTTATGTCGAAACAAATTTTCCCAAGAGCCAAACCTCAGCCGGCATCGACGCGGCTTTGGGCGATCCTGAAATCGACGCGGTGGTGATCGCCACACCGGCCGGTTCGCATTATCAATTGGTAAAAACGTTTCTCGCCGCCGGCAAGCACGTCTTCGTCGAGAAGCCGCTCGCGACCAATTCTGCTGACGCCGACGAGTTAATCCATCTGTCTGAACGTGCGGGCAAGGTGCTCATGGCCGGCCACACTTTTCTTTTCAACCCCGCCGTGCGTCACGTCAAGAAGCTGTTGGACCAGGGCGACCTGGGCGAAACGTATTACATTTACAGCCAGCGCTTAAACCTGGGCCAGGTGCGCACGGACGTGAACGCTTGGTGGAATCTGGCGCCGCATGACGTAAGCATTCTGCTCTATTTGATGAACGGAGAGTTGCCCGTGTCGGTGGTGGGCTGGGGTCTTGACTATATCCAAAAGGGCATCGAAGATGTCGTGTTCGCGACACTGACGTGGGCCAACCGCATGATGGCCCACATCCAGGTTAGCTGGCTCGATCCGGGACGAGTGCGGCGCATGACGTTCGTCGGCAGCCGCAAGATGATCGTCTATGACGATGTGAGCGACGACAAGATCGCGATCTTTGACAAAGGCATCGATCGCGTGCCGCTGGCCGGCGAGCGCATGGACTTCGATAATTTCAGCAATTATCAATTGTTCCATCGGACCGGCGACGTGCTTCTGCCGAAGATACAGTTTCAGGAGCCGCTGAAACTCGAAAGCGCGCACTTTCTCGAATGCGTGCGCACCGGAAACGCTCCTTTGACTGGCCCGAAACATGCGCGGGATGTAGTTGCCGTTCTGGAAGCCGTGGACCGATCGATTCGAGCGAAGCGGCCAATTTCCGTT
>CBFHBI010000186.1:0-5858 GCA_965653755.1 uncultured Blastocatellia bacterium | reverse complement strand
TAGACCCGTGCGGCGCAAGCGTCATTCAAAGAGCGGCAGATGAGAACAATCCGGACGCCGCGGCAAACATCACGCTTGCTCTTACACGTCTCGGTTACTTTTCAAAGGATTTTGATAATTCGCAGAGGCAGTCATTGCATGTGACTATAACCGAGGCGTATCCGACGATGGTAGTGATGATTATCGATCACAATTTGTATGCATATTTTTGTCCTTACGGAGCTGTTTGTACTACGAGCCCGATCCTTATCTTCGATAATTACCAGGATAATCCTCAGGCAACGTTCTTCGAAACCAACTTCAATTCAATTTACCGCCAGGCAAAGGCCGTAGATCTTCAGGGTTTTAAACCCTGTAGCGGGTCAGCGAACTCTCCTTCATCGACTGCCACCCCTGTGCCCTCGGTCCATTGAGCTGCGGGAATTTAAACTGACGGAATGATCAATTTGGCGGTTCGGAGCGGTTCATAGTCTGTGCTAGAGTAAAACTCCAAACTCCGGCGGGGTAGCTCAGCTGGTTAGAGCGTGGGATTCATAACCCCAAGGTCGGCGGTTCGATCCCGCCCCCCGCTACCATAGAATCAACAACTTAGCGTTGCCTGCCTGTTCGTAGATTATTTGACTATGCCAGACTCGGATCGAATTGCTCTCAAATTGTAGCCCACGAAGTCTGGCAACGACTCCAGAATGCTAGGTATTTTGGGTTGACTTGAGGTTTTGGGAGTCGTTACCCCAAGGTGTGCTCGACGGCCGAGATGCCAGACGTAATTGTCCGGCACCATTCTAGTGCTAAGCTCGCCTTCAGCCTGGCCGAGTGGCACATTACAGTAATCGATATTCCGGATCCAGATGTTGGAAATAGATCAGGATCTCGTGAATGTCGTATGGGTCTGTGTCCTTGCCGGTGATTTTGTGTTTTAACACATCAGCAGCGTGCTTGATGCCTTTGTGATCATCGAGGTCGATGTCAGCCATCAACTGCCCGTCGGTGTTGCGCGCGAAAGTGAATTGGATATTTCCGGCTGAATCGCGCGTCTTAAAACTATTAGGATTACCAATTGGCGTCCAACCCCCAGGCGGGAAGTGATGCAGCACTCCTGAAACGGGCTCAAAGTGCTCGGGGTAATTCAGAATGGAAGTAAGCAACGTGTTGTCCACCAAAGCAAAGATTCGCTCGCGATGTTGTGCATCCAGCCACGTCTGATCGATCGTTTTGACCATCTCGATCAAAGGTTGACCAGCACGCGTCGTCTCACGACGCATCTTCGCGCTGAGGTTAAAGATGGTGGCGCGGTTTCGCGGGTCCAATTGAGCCCACTGCGCTGAATTTATGTTTGAGTCTTGCAGCATACGGCCCAAATCAACGCCATAACTCTTATTCTGAACGTCTGCGAAATCAATCAGGGTGGGAGTCGCCGCGGCGGGATCAACAAAGAAGTCTTCGCGGATGAGATTCTGTTGGCCGCCCACGACGTTGATGAAGATACTCTTGAATCTGTACTTCGCCGGGCTAATGAAAACTTCCGCCAAGCCAGTCGGAAATGCTGGTACGTTCGGCAGCACTTCGGGAGCGCCATTAAAGTTAATATCGAAGCGTTGGCTCAGGCTCTGGACGTTTTTGTTGTAGAACGTTAGCTGCACCTGATCCGTGATAATGTCACCGGAGACATTCCTAAGATCGGCAGTAACATCTGCGCGATTTACATTTCCGTTCACTGGTTCTCTCCTTGTTGGAAATACTGAGATTGGTTTACTTCGAGCCAGCCGGCTTCGTGCCAGCTGCCTGCGCGTCTTGCTTGCCTTTCGCTTGAGCAAACTTGAATAGCTCGACGAGATCCACACCAAAGCCGATCCGATAGGTGTCACGATTTGTCGCTACTGGGTCGGCGATGAAAACGGAGGTGTCGGTGATTTTTACGTCCGACCCGGCAGTATCGAGAATGAAGGGAGTGCCGATGCTTTTTGGTCCACCTGCTTTAAATCGCGCGGAACCAAAAAGGTAGAGAAAACGATTCTTATCGGGAAAGGGCAAAGGATAAAAGCCGTCAAGTCCCACGACAAATTTGTGCAGCCGGCCGCCGGTTACCGATTCGTTCTGTCCGAACGTTATGTCGAAGGTTGCCGGAAACGCATCTACTAGATGCTCCTTCGGGTTGCCTTTGCCATCCAGCACGACGTTCCCATCCTTATCCTTATCAGTTTCATAATTGAACGTCTTAAACCTGAATCCGCCAAAATACTGCCGAAAGAATCGATCGCGGTCGGGAGTGATAAACGCGATGTACTTGCTGCTCTTTGCGCCAGGGTACTGATTAAGAAATGCTGCTCGTTGGGAACTGCCATCGACCGGAACCTGAAAGATTTGTGCCGACTGTTTTGGCGAGATCGGACTAACAGCGCCGAAGCCGGCAATCAAACTGAGATCCGTGTGGTGAAATCTCTGTAGACGTACCTCGGGACCGACAACAAAATCGAACGCGGAAGCGATTTGATTGGATTTCGCATCGGTGATTGTGCCGACGGAATTTGCCGCCACGGCTCCGAGCGCAGTGACTTGCTGAGGCGTGCTAGTGAGGCGAACGTCGCCCCAGACCGAAAATCTGGGTGGAAGACAAGGAGCTTGTGTTTCGGCCTTCGGATTTGCGGTTGTCGTTGCATTGTCGGCCTTCGGTCTTGCGGGTGGCTTTGATTTGTCGGCCTTGAAATTGGCTGCCAACTCCGGATTACATGGCGAGTCGTTCCGCGAAAGCGGTGTGTTAATGAATATGTCAAAGAACGGACTGCCGGTTGAATCCGACGAAGCGGCGCCGGTTTGCTCAAATCCGAGAATGAATCGTTTGTTCAGACTGCTGAATGGATTGTTGAGATCCTTCTGGTCGGCATTCGATGAATTCTGGTTATTGGTCGGTTGATCGGGCGAGTTGCTCAAGACAGTCGAAGCGCCATTACGGGCGGTTGAACTTGACTTGCTTTCGCGACTCAAAGAGACCTCATCGGCGGAAGATGAAGAAACACTCCCTTTCGACGACTCATCAGTTGAAACAACCGGCACCAACCGCGGTCCCTCGATCTTGGTTAGTCGCAGTCGCCCCGGTTTAACCGGCAGGGTGAAATCAACCAAGAGTTCTTCATTCTTCACCGAGACATCGACAATCTTCAGTCGGAATCTGTAGCCCCCGTCACGGCTGCTGGTCGGCGTTCCGATAATTGTTCCATCCGTTCGCAGTGAGATTCCTGGCGGTAGTTCACCCTCCGGGTACCACTGAATGATTGCGGTGCGTGCTCCGGACTCGAGTTTCAGTCCGTACTTATCGCGCAGTACATCTTCGGCGTTTGTTCTGTAAGCTTCACTTGCGTATGCGACAGGCAAAGAAAATACTCGCGGCTGCTCCTGAGCCACTACTGTCCACGAGGCGATGACCATAACGAGCAAAACGAAAATTGCAGTCCTGCAAATTTGTCTTTCCATGACTTCTCCTTTCAGCAAAAAAAGGTTCTCCGTTCACACTTCCACTTGAGACGTCGCCAACGGCTGGCTCTTTTCCGTCTTTACTCGTAGTGCGCAGATCGATAAAAACGTTTCTGTACTTGTAGGAATCTGTCGTGAGTGGTGGGACGGAGACTGGCCGAAAGGAAAGAGGGAGCTAACTACTTCTTCACCCGAAATGGATAACTCGCCACGAACTGATTGTCTCCCGTTGGCGAGCGGCCACTAACGGTAACGTTGTATTCACCCTGAGGTAGCTTGCTGGATGCAACGCGCACTAAGATTTCACGCGCCGAGGACGGTCCGACTGCTCTGAGATTGCGGCCAGACCACAAGACACGGCCGGTGGACTTTATTGCGACTTCATAAGAAGCGTAGTCATCGCTGTCCATCTTGAGCCGTAGTTGAATTTCACGTGCGCGAGAACTCACTACTAATTCTGGTGAGTTGCCGCCTCGAGTACCGCCAGCCATGAGGGTGAATGCTGGTACGATTTGAAACGTTGATTGGGTCTTCCTTAACTGGTCCATCGTCTCCTGTAATTCCTGACTGAGCTGCTCGTTGGTCTTTCTGGCATTTTGCACTTCCGCATCAAGTTGGTCGGTTCGCGACTTCTGACTAGCGAGCTGTTGTGCCAACTGTTGCTTTTGTTGCTCGAGCGTCGCTCTCTCGGCAACGAGGTGCCCAGAATCCAATCGCGATCGCCACCAATTCAGGCACAGTATCAGGGACGCGGCCAAAGCGAGCACAGCCATAGATGCAAGAGCAAAGTGAAACGCAGGCTGGACCGCGAAATAGCTTTTAAGTCGATGTTGGAACCATCCGCCTTCGGATGGTTTGTTCGCGCGTACTTGGGTGTGAGAGAGGCTTCGTTGCCGTAACATTTTGGCGAACTGTACGCGAGACAGCAATCTGGGTGAATCCTGCAGGATTCGTTCAAAGCGTGCGTGGTCGTCGGCAGTAAGCTGTTTGCGCACATAGGCATCAACCAGCTCATCCTCAGCGACTTCAACTTCGGCAAAGGCATTATCGTCCTGGAAATACGTCTCTTCGAACAGCCGCCATTCGTCATCCGTTAAGGTCCCCAGCAAGTAACGTGTTTCGATGGCTTGTTGATTTGCGCCAGTCAAAGTGATGCTCCTACTCTAGGAGTGAATCATCCGCAGATTCATTTCGAGTTAAGCGGGCTGATCGAGACATTCTTTAACGCATTGTTCCAGTTTTACCCTGATCTTGCGTGCCCTTATTCGCAGGGCATTAAGCCCTATACCTAACTTCTCGGCGATCTGACGCCGGAGTTGAATCTTCTCGTAACCGTCTTCGCGATAGTAGTCAAGTATCAGCGTTCGCGTTTCCGCCGGTAAGCCATCGAGGCATCGGTCGAAACAAACCAGTCGGGGACTTTCTTCGCCTTCTGTCAAAGGCAGCGCGGCGGTTACCGGGATCGTCGCATCGTTAGCCTGGTGCAGCTTTTCTTGGTCTTTATAAGTTTCCAAAACAACAAACGAGGCGACTTTATAAACGTAGGCCATCATGTTGGTAACGATTTCACCCTCGTCGATTCGCCTCATTACGCGATCCAGAGTTTCATCTGCCAAGCCCTCGGGACCGTACAAAGCGCGGCGCTCAAAGAATCTGATTAACTTCGACCTGGTCAGCTCGTATTGCGTTGCCGCTGCCTCATAGTCGGAAGAAAATGCCGCAAGAAGTTTTTCCAAAGCCTGTTGAGTGGGCGTCCATTTCGTTTTAGCGACCGACCGCAGATGCGATTTCGCTTGCCCGCTCGGGCGATCTTTCCTTTGTGGATCCAAGGGCGTCAATTGAGGACAACGAAAGAAAAAGCTTACGTTCGGCGGGATTATATTCCAACGATCGGTAAGCGTGTCGAAAAATTATCGCCACTCACCTTGCAAAACGAAGCCGGCCCAGAAGTAGGGTGCCTGCCAAGGCTTCTGACGCGAGATGCTCCTCTGAGCTGAGCGTAGCGCTGCGGCAGGTTTAAGCCCGTTGACGAACATCTCCTTATAAAACTGAGCCATCAACGCTGCCGTGGCTGCGTCATTGACTTTCCACAGGCTGGCCACGACGCTACGAGCGCCCGCATACATGAAACCGCGGGTTAAGGCGATCAAGCCCTCGCCTTTGATTTGTTTTCCCACACCGCTCTCGCAGGCGCTGAGAACAACCAATTCCGCCGGCAAGTTGAGATTGTAAATGTCATGAAGCCGGAGATAACCGTCTTGCGGCCGTCCGTTCTCATCAACCATCGAAAGAACTAACCCCGACAACTCAGGATGTCGTTGATCTACTAACCCGTGGGTAGCGAAGTGTATGATTCGATATTGCGCCAACTGCGGACTCATGGCCGTGGG
>CBFHBI010000185.1:0-5860 GCA_965653755.1 uncultured Blastocatellia bacterium | reverse complement strand
ACGTCGAATGCGTCGAAACGCGATAGAACGATCCGTGATTCGCGCCGGGATTGAAACCGCGCACGTCGAAATTCCAATGGTTGCTAGCGTGAATAAACAAGTCGGGCTCGACCAAACGTCGTCGTCTAGTGCGTAATCGCCGCAAGAGCCGCTCGTCTGCTGAAATCCCGGGTTCGTTCATATTAGTTGCACGAGTTTCATGTCGCGCAAATTGCTCATGAATACCGACGACGCAGTTAGAAAGGTCCGTCCGATGGGTGGCGGCGACCCATTCGCGTTCGGTGTGCCACTGATTGAGCCAAACTTCGCGATCATCCGGTAGGCGCAATCTCGCGTCTTCCCAAATTCTGAACGGTAGGCCGTCACCCCAATTGATCGGCCCGAATGAGATTTTTCCATCCGGCGCCTGCCGCAGCTTACTAGCGGGCAGATACCGCAGCATCAACCCGCGGGCCGCATCGGTGCGCGAGAGGACCAGCGCCTGATGCGTCTCGTCTCGATATAGCCAAACTATTTCCTCGACGTTTTTATCATCGAGACCGATTACGTCGCCTGGAGACAGGCGAGCAGCCACAAATTCGACAGGTTCATTGCTGACGCCGGACTGAACATTGTTGCGCACAGTTGCGCCGCGGATGAGAGAGAGATAATCAACCCGGACAAAACTCTTGCGGGTGTCAAGCTGGCCGTCATCGGCGACGACCAGGCCCTGTGGCGATAGACCCGCCACGTAATTTTGCAATTGATAAATCGTATTCGGCCCGCCCATCGCGCCTTTGGCGATCAGTTCCTCGATCTTTAGTTTCGCTGGATCGAAATTGTCTCTGCGCAAGGCGAGCAGTCTCGTCAACGTCGGCAAGTACTTGCGATAGTGATCTTCAATCGAAGTCCACCTTCTGAGCCGCGCCGCTTCCCGATGGGCGTCCTGGTCCAAGCCCTTATCGAGTTCAGCCTGCGTCCACTTTTTCGGCAATGCCGCAACGATCGTCTGCTGCTTTTCAATCAACGCGTGCAGCGCCTGCAACTCTTGGTTTAGCTCGTTGACCAGTCGCTGCCAATCGTCGCGGTTGCGCTCGACCGTCGCGAAGAAAAATTCCGTCGCCGCGCGCCTCGCATTCGCAGGCAAACTCGCATCCTTCAACTGTTGCAGCAGAATGTGCAGCACATTGAGATCGGAATTGCGCAGATGAATCGCCGACCGTTCGTTGCCGTCGAAATCCAGCAGCGCCGTCGGATAATCGGTGCTTTGGCCTTTGAGATAAAACGAGTCGGGCGTCGTCGTCGTAATCAAAGGCACGAACGGATAGATTCCTTTCAGCGAATAATCCATCATCAGACGGCGCTTCGTAATCACGTGATGGCCGCCGCCCGCAGTGCTGCCCAACAACTTCACCAAATTAAATCCCTGGCTGATGATGTTCGGGTCCGTGTTCGTTCCATGATCTGAAATCAAAACGAGCACGGAATCCTTCGCCAGCGTTGATTTTTCAATCGCGGTCCAGATGCGTCCGATAGTCGCATCGACGTCGCGAATCGCCGCCAGTTGCGATGCGCGATCGCGGTTGTGATGCGTGCGGTGATCTACGTCAGTCGTATAGTAGTCGAGGTAACGAACCTGCGGACCGGATAATAAGTCGATCAGATCGCGCTCGAGCTGATCCTGAATGATGTGCCGGAATTCGAGCCCGTTCGTGGTCCATTCATCGACCAAGTCCTGCGTCCCGGTGAAACGCTCGAGCCTGGTTTTCACGCTCTTCTTAAATGTCAGCCAGTGGACGCCGCGCTGATAGAGCTGAAAAGCCTGATAACGCTCTTCGTGCTTGTAAGCATCGATGAGCAGTGGCGTTCCCATCTCTTCGAGCACCTCAACGCCGGGCATATCGACGTGCTGCCCAGCGACGTTCTCGAAATAGAAAGGGATGAAATTCAGATAATCGTACGTGCGCAGCGTCAACCGATCGAATTCGACATTGCCTTTGATTTGCAGGTGCTGACCCGTGTCGATGAGCGACCACGAAGGCGCCGATAGACTCATGCCGCGCACATAAAAATTGTTCAGCCGCGCGCCGTTCTCATAAAACACGTGCTTGATCCACGGCAGCCGGCTCTTGCCTGTTTCAGGATCGGTTTCATTGGCGAACTCATCGACCAAACGATGGGGCAAGCCGTCAATCTTGATCAGCACAAGACGCTTTGCCCGCGGCGCCGTAGCCGCGAGTCCGGCTTTCTTTAGTCCGACAAAAGCTGCGGCGCCGGCAATTGCCGCCGTTAGCCGCTTAATAAAATCTCTGCGTTTGAGGGTCATTCGGAAAATGATCGATGAATTGTGCGTGCTCGCTAAGCAATCAGAGATCCGTGAACGGGGAGATTCATCGCTGACGAGCAAAAGTTATCGGCGGTGATTGAGTTAGTCAAGTGAGTGTCAGAAGCCCGACCGTTAGGGAGGGCACCCATCGAGAGCGGCCCTCCCTCACGGTCGGGCTTCTGACACGATCGACTTCTTGAGCAATCGCAGTAAGGCTTTCTCCGCGCGATGCAACTTCAGCCCGCGATAGGAAGTGAGCTGCCGCAAGGTCTGAAAATAACAACTGACGACTTCGCCTTTTTCAAACGAGGTAATCACGGCGGGACAAACATACGAATCGCGACTGACAGCCGGAGTGTTGCCGAGCGCATTGGCAGTTTCTTCGATCGCTGTGACGATTGCGCCGGCGTTCAGCGGATTCGCCGGCCCGTTGCGGGCCAGCGCGCACGCGCAAACCAGCGTCCCCGCCCACGTGCGAAAATCTTTGGCGCTGAAGTTGCGGCCCATAACGTCTTTGATGTAGCGATTGATCGTCTGCCGCGTGACGTTAATGAATTTGCCGTCTGCCGCTTCATACTTGAAGACGCGGCGATTTGAAAATTTCAATAGCTCCTTCAGGGTGGCTGCAACGAGCTTGTCGCGAATCTCTCGACTCTGGTGCTGGCCAGACTTGCCGATGAAATCAAACTTCACGCGATCGCCCTTTACCGAAACATGTCGTGGCCGTAGCGTAGCGATTCCAAAACTGCCGTGTTCGTTTGCGTAAATCTCACTGCCCGGCCGCAGAAATGACATCGATAGAATGCGCAGAATCGCCGCCATCACTCTTTCTTTAGGCAAACCCGGCAGGCGCAAGTCGCGCGCAACCGTCGTTCGCAATTTCGGTAGACTCTCGCCAAACGCGATCAGTCGCTGAAACTTTTTTCGCTGCTGCGCGCGCACGTGACTCTCGTGATAGAGGTATTGCCAACGACCCGCCGCGTCCTGACCAACCAGCTGGATGCGACCCGTCGGCGCGGAATTGATGGCGACGTTCGTCCATGCCGGCGGAATTTTAAGCTGCTCGATCCGCTCCAGGTCCGCGGGCGACACCTTGCCGCCCTTGGCGTGCCGGTAATGAAAACCGCGAGGAGGGGTGCCGCGCCGCAGAATGCCTGTGAGATGGAGCCGTTCAACCGTTGTCATGCGCACAGGAGAGTCGTCCAGATTCGAAACAAAGATGAGTTGTTACGAGACGAAAAGCTCAATCTTTGTAGCTATGAGGTACGTGGAGCAAATTGCTAGCCGTGAATTGGCGGCGATGAAAAATCACTTCTTGCCAATGACATCAATCTCGCTGTAGAAAGTGTTTCCGAAATCGTCGGCGACTTCGGTTACGTAGCAGTCGAAGAGCAGATAGCGAAATCTTCCCAGGCTTCCGCCGGCATCGCTGATGCTGACGCCCCACTGGCCGCCGTCCTTGTCTTCATCGTTCGAGCGCGTATCGACCGTCGCAAGAATTTTCCAGCCACAACTGCGAGGATCGACGTTGGCTTTTGGAGCGTCGTTGAAATTCGGGCTCGATCCGTCACTGGCCCAGATGAGATAGACCTGCGGCGCGCGCGAACCAGGATGCCACGAATAAGAGTTGATCTGTGCGATGTCAATGACGCGTTTCAGATCAAATAAAATGCGCGCTCCGCCGCTGCCCGCCGCAAAGAAGAAATTGCGGCGCGGTTGATCGTCTGAAGTCGGCAGCACCCCATCGATCTGAGCGTTGACGCCCGCGCTGTTGCCGTCCGCTTCTCCGTCAACGATCAGCACGCGCGCATTTGTCGCCGCATCTGTGCGCGAAGGCGAGGGGACTGATTTGAATTTGAATTCCGCGTTGATTGCCGCGCCGATGTTGTGATCGATGGTGATTTTGGTTTGGGCGTGCGCCGAACAAACAATCGCGACGCCCAATCCAATCAACATTACGATTCTATTTTTCATCGCGCATCAACGTGTCGTACAGCGGCTGTGCCGGCGTCACGACCCAGGGCTCGTCGGCTACGGTGATCGCGAGGATGCGGATGCGGTCGTTGTCAGGCAGCGTAATGGTGCGCGCGCCCGCGGACACGTCGATCGCGTACGCAAACAGATAAGAGTAGGCGTAAGGCTCAGCGACTCCGTCCGGCGTGCGGCGTTGTGAAGAGAACCACGCGATGTCCGCGCGCTTGATAAACCCCGGTCGCAAACCGACCATTTCCCCGTAAGGATTGGTTCGCACACGGGGTGGCGTACCCGGCGGCGCGCCTTGCGGCGGCGGGATTTGCGTTTCGGTAGTCTTCCAAATTCGATCATCCCACTGGCCCACAAAGCCGGTCCATTCCTGAATCGTCAAATTCGTCGGGTTGTCACCCAGCTTGAACGTCGCTTTCTGATCGTTGTTCGCCGCCGCCGCTAACAAATAAACTCGATTGTATTTTCCCGCCGGCAGATTAATCGTTTGTCCGTGAGCGACGACAGCGTTTGGCTTATCCGCCGGCGCGAGATCGAAACGAATGCCGCTGAAATTAATTTGTCGCGACAACATCTCGGCGGGCAAGGCTCTGCCTTGCGACGCGTTCTGACTGTTCGGCGCCCAATCAAAACTGCCGTCAGCCGGCCGGCCGAACCGTGACGCTACCGACATGTCGTAATCAAGTTGCACGGGTTGAAAAGAAGTAGGCGCGACTCTCGTGCGCGATGGCGCCAGTTTGATCGCAAACGTCTTCGGTTGATAAGCCCCGAACGAAGTCACTAATTCACCGCCGCCAATCGATGCTGGTCCAACTGGTTGCTCCTGGCCGTTCACTTCGCGCGCCGCGACCACCGGCGATGGGAATCTCACGTGAACATTGGCAGCGCCCTGGCCATTCATCTCAACCATCCGAACAATCAGTTCGTCGCTCAGTTCCGCTTTCTTGAATGCCATGACGCGGATGCGGTCGCTGGTGACGTGTAATAACGAAAGCGATTTCCCCAGGGAGCCGGTGTGCGACGGACTCTGAAATGCGATCAGCGGTTGATTGAGACGATATGCTTGCCAATCACTTCCGCTGCGCCAATCATTCGCATGGCCCACGAGACCAAAATTTATTTCATGACGACCGATGTCCTGCGTGCCCTGATCATCATAATTGCCGCGCGTTCCCGGTGTGCGAATCAGAGTCAATCTTAGAGTGTTGTCATTCGGTTTGTCTGAAGCGTTCTTGCAATCCGTCAAAACCGTCGCGCCGTAAGCGCCGGTTTTGTCCGTGAGATCGATCCATTGATGCGAAGCGACTTCGAATTGCCGTTCTTCTTCGTTCGGCCGTTGAATCGTGCCGACATCCCAGTTGTACGTCGCGAGATTGTTCGCCGCAGAGAGCGGAAACGTCGCTTTCAGGTTTGCTTCTTTGGTCGCCCAATCGATGACGTTGCCGAATTCGACGCGATTCCCGGCGTCGCCGGTCGAGAGGCGCACCGTCTGAACAAACTTCGACCCTTCAGTCTCGCGTGTCACTTCGATTGCCACGCGCACGGGCCCAGCTTCCGCGACTCGAATCTTCG
>CBFHBI010000184.1:0-5883 GCA_965653755.1 uncultured Blastocatellia bacterium | reverse complement strand
TGGCCTATTTTGAAATCACGCGTGCGATTGCGACTGGAGCGCAAGCGTCCTCGCTTGCATCTCTCGACCCGGTGCAACCGAGACGGTTGCGCTCCAGTCAAAATAGGACACTACCGGATGACTCATCGTACTGGCCTGCCCTTGTGGCCGCGAGTATGATTGAAGGCCTGCAAACGTGACCAACGAAATCTCAAAGGACGTCCGCCTCGATGCGCCCGGCAAGTTGACGGCGCGCGAAAAGCGTCTGGCCCGAGTCTGGCAGACAGCGCCCTGGCTAACTCTGGCCGGCGTCACGGTCACACCACCCGCAGTCTTGCTGCTAGTCTATTTGCTCTCCGGTTTTGCACCGCTCTTTCTGTTGCTCGCGATCACCTCGGCGCCGTTTTCGTTGATGCTCGCGGTAATTGCCGCGCTCTTCTTAGTGATGTACCGGCGGCGGTGGATGCGGCAACTTCGTGACCGCCTTGCCTCTGATGGGGTTACGGCTGATGAAGTTGGTTTCTTCCTCAACGAATTAACTAGTGGCGAAAAGCGTTCGCTTCGAGAGATGGAGAAGAAACAGCCGCTGCTCGCAGACGCTTACCGCGAGACGCTGGCGCTGAGGCTCAACGCGACGCGTCTGACGAGCCGGGCGCGGCGCGATTTGCTTCAAGTCGAACGCCGAATTAATCGCGCGCGATATCTGAACGCACCCGACACGTCAGTACTGCTTGATGAACTATCCCAGGACCGTGAACGGCTTGAGCGTTTAAAGCAGGAGGGCTCATCGAGGCGGGCCGAAGCAGAGGCTCGCTTACAAATGATTGAAGCAGCGGCGAGCCGCGGCGCCAGTTGGGCTGAGACCAACTACATGCTCCAGCGTCTGGATGAAGGCCGCAAGAGTCTTCCGCTGGGTCTGGAAACCACGCGCGCCGAACAGCAACTGCGCGAAGAGACGGAACGCGAACTGCGGAAAGAACTCACGCCCTAGCGGCTGCTCGAAGGCTTCCTTCTTTTGGGAGAGGGAAAAGCGTTTTGAAAACGGCCATGCTATTCTTCGAATCGGGAGGTTTCATGGCCAATAACGAACGGAAAGCAACGATTCATTTTGCGGAGAACGACTTCTTCGTCGGCATCACCCCGTCCGGTCACGCGCAAACAATCGAGACTGATTCGCACCGCAGCAACGCCGCCTCGCCAATGGAGTTGTTATTGCTGGCTCTGGGCGGGTGCACCGGTGTTGACGTGATTTCGATTCTGAAAAAGAAGCGGCAACACGTGACGGGTTATCGCATCGAAGTACAGGGCGACCGGCGCGAAGAGTTTCCGCGTGCCTACACAAAGCTGTACGTAAAGCATATCGTCACCGGCCGTGGGCTTTCCGAACAGGCGGTCGCCGGCGCGATCGAACTCTCCGATCAGAAATATTGCAGCGTGGCTGCGACCCTGCGTGGCACTGCTCAGATTGAAACGAGCTATGAAATTATCGAAGACAGTCCGGCGGAACCGGTTTGATTTATTAGCGCTGACCTTGATGTGCGCATTCGCGGTCACGTCTTTTTTGTCGTCCGCCCGCGCGCAAAAGATTAGCGATGCCTCGCTCGACGCTGTCCGTTCCAACGACCGCGCCGATCGTCTATCGAAACAGCCGGCGGAACTGACAGCCGCTGAACATCTGCGTCGCGCGACTGTTTACATCGCGAACCGCGCCTTCGCCGAAGCGCGCCAACACTTCCAGGCTATTCTCGACAAGTTTCCGAATGATCCGAATGTGCCGGCCGCGATTTATGGAATTGGCCGCTCGCTCTACGTCGAGCGTCGATACGAAGACGCGCGGCAAATGTTCGAGCGCGTCGCCCGGGACTATCCCGACACCAAAGAAGGACGCGAAGGATCGAATTTTGCGGCCTCATCACTGCTCCGCATGGGCCGTGGCGCCGAAGCGGCGGCGCGTTTCAGTCAATACATCGATAAGTATCCGAATGGCGAGCGCGTCGATACGGCGCATCTGAATACTATCGATGCGTATCGCGAATCGGGGCATCCGCAGGACGCGATCGCGTGGATTGAGAAAACCAAACAGAGATTTGCCGGCACTCCAACTGAGACCAGCGCGATCTTCGCGCGCCTGCGTCTGGACGTGGCGCTGGGTGATTGGAACCACGCCACGCAAACCGCGGACGAACTGTTGTCGAAGCCAATCCCGACGGCTTCGAACACGAGTGCCGATGAAGTCTTGTATCTGAAAGCGCTCGCGCTGGAGCGCGCCGGACGGCTTCAGGATGCGGTTCGTTTCTTCGCGATGATTCCAGACAACATTGATTCGTATTACGGCGGCTTGGCGACTAACCGGCTCGCGGCGATTAACGACCCAGATGCGCATCGGCGGGCCAGTGAGCGATCCGAGGCAGTGCGCGCATCAATCGATCGCGCCGCCGCAGCCTATCCCGCGCCATTTCGATTCCAGGTCTTGAGCGAATCGAAGAAGCGCGCTCTAGATCCGCGACTGGTGCTGGCGATCATGAAACAGGAAAGCCAGTTCAAGCCAAACGCGAAATCACCCTCGGCGGCGCGCGGACTCCTGCAATTGACGATTGATGCCGCTCAGAAGTATGCACCGCGCGCCGGGTTGAAACAGGTGACCGACGACTCTCTTTACCAGCCGGGCACCAACATCGCTTTGGGGACGGAATACATCGCGGAGTTGTCGCGCATGTTCGCCGGGCTGGCCGAAGCAATCGCAGCCTCGTACAACGGCGGCGAAGACAACGTCGCGCGCTGGCTGGGCCGCTCCAACCAAAGCGACGCCGGCGTGTTCGCCGCGGAGATTGGGTTTACTGAATCAAAAAGTTACGTCTTCAAAGTCATGTCGTTCTATCGAGCCTATCGGCAGTTGTACGATTCAAATCTGAATCGACGATAATCTGGGAGCAAATAGCTAAGCGCAAAGAGCCAAGCAAAAGAATACGAGGATTCACTCTTTGCCCTTTGCTCTCTGCCCTTTGCCCTTTGCCCGTTGCGGTTACGGCTGCGGACAATATTTCGGCTCGAATCCCTGCGCCCGCTCACGACGATCGAGCACGTTCGGACGCGGATAATCGCGCGGCACAATTCCCAGCTTTACTAAGGCCGCGCGATATTCATATCTAATCGTAATCTCGCTGACTGCCTTCGGATCGAGATCCATGTGGATCCATTGCACGTCATTACGAACCGAACGGCCGATGCCGGTTGCCGCAGATTCGTCATCAGCGGGCGGATACGGCCGCACACTTGGCTTGACTGAGTCGGCGGTCCCGCCTTGCGCCGGCGCCGATCCAGCGCGCGTGCTCTCTTTCGGCGCACGCCGGTCTTCTTCAGTGCTGTCGATTGGATTTGGCGGCGCTTTTGTAATCGTAATCGGCGCTTGCTCGCGGAAGAAGACTGCCGAAATCACTCCCAGATTCGCAGTCTGGCCCAACTTGGCCCCGTACGAATCGCGCTCAGTCGTGAAGTAGAACCGTCGCGCATTCGCCGAACTCATCTGCCATCCGCGCACGGTAATCGTCCCATACGGATCGATAACCCACTTGTGCGCGTCCCAGGCGCTGGTGTGTCGCGCGTCGATGGTATTCAAGCCATCCACCGAAAGCGCAACCGCTACGCGCGACGAACCAGGATTGTGAATCCGCAGTTCGTATTCGGCGTTCTCAAGCGCTTCGATGTAACGACGGCCACGCGCTGCGTATTCCGCAGTCGGCGAGCCGTCCACTATTACTTCGATTGAAAATCCGTTCTCAGTGGCTGGCGCTTCGGCCGTGTCGAGCGGTGGTGAATTTATTTCTGCGGCTGCGGCTGCCGTTCGGTGTAAACCATAGCCCGCGACGCAAACTGCGACCACGCTCAACGCGACGGCCGCTCCAAGGGCGACTAATATTTTCTTCAACATGCTGACCTCCTCGGCTGGATAGACTTCGGCTGACAATTGCGGAACGACGACGCAGGCCGGTTCTTGCGTGAAAATAGGAAGAAAAACAAAGGGTTTTGGGATTTCGCCCGCCTACGTTAAAATTGCCATGCTTCTGCTGACTTTCTTACTTGACGAGGGCGCGCAGGTAGGTTTCAATAGCGCGACCGCAATCCACGAAATATGGCCGAATACGTATTGACCGCGACGAAGACCCAGGCGCGCGCCGGTTCTTTTTATGATCGCATCGAACGCTTTTACGATCTCACCTTCAAACTGAACGGTTACGGTCGCTCGCTCGATCGATACTTGGAGGCGCATCCGCTGCCGGTGTTCGAGAATGCGCGCATACTCGATGCAGGTTGCGGCACAGGCACCTTGACGCTCGCCTTGCTGCGCACGCTAAGGGTTCCGGTGAAATTAACGGCCGTCGATCTCTCGTCATCAGTGTTGGCAACCGCCAAGAAATACGCGGCCAAGAATAATCCTAATCAGCAGGAAGTGCGCTTCGCGCAGGGCAACGTCCTGGCGTTGCCGTTCGCCGATCAAACGTTTGATTTGGTTGTGACCTGTGGCGTGCTGGAATACGTGCCGCTTGAGGATGGATTTACCGAGTTGGCCCGCGTGATTGCGCCGGGAGGTTACTTCCTGCATTTGCCGATGCGCCCAACCGCGGTGACAACGCTGCTGGAACTCTTATTCAGATTCAAAACTCATCCGCCCGAAGAACTCGCCGAAACAACCGACCGGCACTTTCAGGTCGTCAGTCATTACCGCTTTCCACCGTTTCAAATTATCGGCTGGAGCAAGACCGCGGTGCTCGCACAAAAGATTTAGGACAGCCTGTTCACACTCAGCGAAGTCAGTACCATTTGCGTAAGCAAATGGGATCAAGTCGCTACTCGGCGATCAATTGAACCCATCCACTGACGCGGATGGTACTGACTTATTTCACTGGCACCAATCTCAGAATCCGATCGTCGTCACTCGCCGGACTGCCGCGTCCATCGCGATTCGAAGTTGAAAAATAAATAAATCCATCGGGCCCTTCAGCCACGTCGCGAATGCGACCGTATTTCCCTTCCAGGAGATTTTCCTGACTCACGACCTGGCGGCCGTTGACGACGACGCGAATTATTCGCGTGCCGACCAAACAGCCAAAAAAGAAATTCCCTTTGAACTGCGGAAACTGCAAGCCGCGATAGAACATCCCGCTCGCGGGCGCGCAGGCGGGCGTGTACTCAAGAATCGGCGACTCCATCCCTGCATGTGTCTGTCGATGATGAGTCACCGGCCAACCGTAGTTCTGGCCGCGCTCCAAAATGTTCACCTCGTCACCGCCGCCGGGACCATCGAACCCGCTTGGTCCATGTTCCGTCTCCCAAAGCAAATTTGTGCCCGGCTGAAAATCGATTCCCTGCGAGTTGCGATTGCCGTAGGTCCAAATCTCCGGCCGCGCATCCGAGCGCCCCACGAACGGATTGTCCGGCGGCACGGTTCCGTCATCATTCAAACGCAGAGTCTTGCCGCCGAGCGAATTCAACTGCTGTGCGATATCTCTTTCAGTCGCGTCACCGGTCGTGATGTAAAGCTTGCCGTCAGGCCCAAAACGCAAACGGCAACCCGCATGAAACTGGGCCGCCGGAATCCCTTCGATTATCACCTTTCGATCGACGAAGCCGTCCGGCGTCTCGCGGTAACGCACGACCCGCACCTGTTGCCCGTTCGAGTTGTAGGCATAGGAAAGATAAAGCAGGTGATTCGAAGCAAATTGCGGATGCAGTGCGATGCTCATCAGACCGCTTTCGCCGCGCGGTTCGACGTCGGGCACAACAAACAGCGGTTGCGGGCGCAACTTGCCATTCTCGAAAACGCGCACGCGTCCGGGCCGTTCGGTAAAGAGCATGCGCCCGTCCGGCGTCCAGACGATGGACCAAACCACTTCCAGATTGGGAATG
>CBFHBI010000183.1:0-5891 GCA_965653755.1 uncultured Blastocatellia bacterium | reverse complement strand
AAAATCCGAAGCGCCTTCCGCCACACCTGCGCTGCACACTGACGACTAGTGACTCATTTGACGCGGAACGTGGCGATGTCCGCGAGGGAGTCGCCGATGATCGCGTACTCGCCTGGTGGCAGAGGCGCGAGCGGCCAGAGTTCCATGTAATTCACGAAAATATTTCGCGTCGGCCCCGCGGGCACGCTCAATCGTTTGAGTATCCGTCGCTGCAAGCGCACGTTGTCCTCATCAAACGGCGCATAGCCCTTTCTTCCCTTTATCAAAGATATCTTCAGAGAGCGATCCGATTTGCCAGGAGTTAATCTGACAAGTTGATGCGGTGGCGGATCGAGGCGATCGGCTATGAATACAAAGAAACTGAGTCGATCGTTCGTGAGCACGGTCTCTGCCTTTGGCCCAGCGACGCGCACGCGCGTGATAGTGTCGGCCGGCGCCGGCGCAAAGACATTCACCGTGGTAATACCGGTTTCGAAAGGAAGCGCCCGCAGATGGTCATCTGCCGCGAGGTAATAAATCTTCGTGAGATCCGCCGGCGGATCGGGAAACGAATTCTGTTGCGGCCGCGCGGGCGCGTTCAGCAGTAGTAAACCGCACAGCGCTAAAAGTCGGGAAGTACATTCTACCGGGCGGCGCTTCAAAGTTATGTCAAGTGGCGAGCACTTCCGGCACGTCTTCCGGCAATTTCAAAATCGTTTCCCATCCTGAATTGTCAGCGCGCATCTCTGCCGTCAGCTCGTCACGCAAAGCCGTTAGCCGCGAACTCAAAGCGCGCGGATAATTTTGCAGATCGCGAAAGCGATTCATCTGATCGGCGACAAAGGTTTTCTGTTTTTCGATCGACGGAATCGGCGAGTACTGGCCATTGTCCCAGAACGGCTCGACCAAACGATTGATCGTAACCGCGCCGGGAAGTTCGATCTGTTCGTCGTCGAGTCCCGTCACGTCGCCTACGTAATTGCCGTCGGCGCCCACGCCGCGAAAGACTTGTAAGCATCCCGGCAGTGTTGTTTTATCCAGCGAGTTCGACGCTTTCAAAGTCGGCAGCCCGTTGATGAGGCAGGCTTTGAAGATCACGCCCGCGACATTCTTCACTTCGCTCGAAAGCTTGGTGCCGATGCCGAAGCCGCTGACTTCGGGAAATTCGGAAACGATTTTCGTGACCTTATCAACAGTCAGGTCGCCGGTGAGATTTGGCCGCAAACCGTGTAGCCCGTTAGCTTCGAAAAATTCCAGACACCATTTGCCGAGTTCCGCGAGGTCGCCCGAATCGACACGAAAGCCTTTGAAAGCTCTGCGCCGCACCTCGTTCGAAGTCGCCGCCATCGCGGCGTGGACGGCGCCCATGTAAACATCGACCGTGTCGAGCAGCAATGTGGTGCCGTTCGGATTTGCGTCCAGCCATCTCTCAAACGCAACCTGCTCGAAGTGCTTCGGCTGTCCGGTGCGCGGTTCGATTTCCGGCTCGTATAAATATTCGAGATAGGCTTGCTGCCAATAATGCGCAATCGTGCCGACGGCTGGGATGTCGAGCCGGTGCGCTGCTTCCATATTGGACGTGTCGTTGAAGCCGCCGATGAACGCATAAGTCGCGATATCGACGGCGCGCTCGATGTCGCCGTTGCGGCGCAGGGAAAAATCCGAAAGCCAACGATCGCCGGCAGCCATGCGAAACTGCATCGCCGTGCTGGCCGTGGTCATCGGCAGATCGAACGCGTGCTCGAATTTGATTTCCTGAGCTTGCGTGAGGCCAAACTTGCCGGTGATGTCGGCGATCGGTTGTTGCGGAAACATGATCGTCCCCGGCCGGACTGCGCGAATACTGCCGACGAATTGAATGTCTTCGATTGCTTTCGCAAATCGTTGCAGGCCGCCGCGATCCTGTTCGAGAAAGCGCAGTCGCGGCCGATCGATTTGACTATCCACCAGCAGACGAATTAGACGCTCATGGCCCAGCACCGGTGCGAACGGCAACTTGCGCTGCGTCACATAAAACGTCGCTGTCATTTCGCTCAGCGGGCGATCGTGAACGCGCGTCACGTTCTTGTAGGACGCGTCGCCCATCGCGGCATGATAGCGATCGAAATTCAGAGTGCCCATTGACGTGAGATGATACTCCCGCGGTTGGCCCAGGCCAAAGGTTCGTCTCAAGCTTTTCCGGCCCGCGGTTCAGTAGTATTCTTAGCGCAACCCCTCGGAGAATCACGCGGCGTCGGGCGCGTGATGAAGGCTCTCTCAAAACTGTCGGGAGATTAACGCGTATGAAGATGAGAATACTCTCTTGCGTCGCCGCTTTATTCGTGTATTGTACGGGACTATGGCTGGCGGGTTCGGCCGTTTCGGCCGGTGGCGGCAATCGATGCACTGACCACTGCGCCGACCGCTACAAAGTGCAGAAGGATGCATGCAAACTCATTCCTTTGAAGACTGAAAGAAAGATTTGCGAGCGCCGAGCCAAAGAGGCGAAAGACGACTGCAAGCACCGGTGCCGATAGTCTCGGAAATTTGAATTTCAGTTGGCGCGAAAGATTTTGGAGTGCGGTGGCTTGACACCGCTTTATTATCAGGCGCAGGTAAGTCTCGATTTAAAAAAGCGCCGTCAAGCCGGCGCACTCCAAATTTGTCACGCCGCGCCGGCGGCTTTGTTTTGATCTCCCACGATCTCGGCGCCGACGTCTCGCATCGCTTTGACGGCTTCCGCACCGTCGCCAGGATGCACGTTCACTGCGCGCATGGCGTCGGCGAGCGCTCTGACTTTGAAACCTTGACGCACGCCGTCGATGACAGTCTGCTTGACGCAATAGTCGGTCGCCAGACCGCCAACCCAAATCTCTGCGACGCCCTCTTCGCGCAACAATTCGCCGAGATTCGTGCCATCGAACCCTGAATAACCGTCGGCACTGTCATCAGTCCCTTTGGAGATGATCGTGATGCGGGGATCGTCCAGCAGGTCGCGATGAAACTCAGCGCCCGCAGTGTTTTGGATACAGTGAAAAGGCCAGATGCCGCCGTACGCGGCGAAGTGATTGGTTTGCGGCGGATGCCAATCGCGTGTTTTGTAAACCGGCTCGTCACGATCAAGGAACTCTTTGATTAGTTTGTTCAGCGGCGGGATTACTTCATCGCCATGGGCGACCGGCAGTGAACCTTCCGGGCAAAAATCATTCTGCACATCGACGACAATTAGAGCTTTTCTGTTTTGGTTCATCATAAGTTATACGTACGAGACGTTTAGCAGCCGTACTCGTTTGGCTCTCACCGGGGCGCACAAGTGCACTTTCTAAACGTCGTTCTCTTTGTCATTTAGATTACCGCCGACCCGAATGGGCTGCAAAGGCCGCAGGATTTTTGTTGACTTTCGTTTCGTTTCTCGATAGAAGCATCCCGCCAGATTACTTCTGCTGGATCAACAAACAATTTATTGAATGAGTGCAGTCTGTCTTACCCCGGAGGTTACCAATGACCAGACATCCGCTTCGAATACTATCGCTTTCCGTTTTTATTTTGGCCGCGACCGTCGCTGCCGTTGCACAGCCACAGCAACAGAACGTCGAGCCGTTGCGCTGGCGCTACATCGGGCCGGTTGGCAATCGGGTCACTTCGATCGTCGGCGTGCCCGGCCAACCGTACATTTACTACGCCGGTTCGGCCTCAGGCGGAATCTTCAAGACCGTTGATGGCGGCATTCATTGGGAACCGATCTTCGATGCACAGCCAGTCCAGTCAATTGGTTCGTTGGCGATTGCCGCCTCTGACCCGAACATTGTTTGGGCGGGAACCGGAGAAGCATGGATTCGCAGTCACATCTCGGTGGGCGAGGGAATTTACAAATCGACTGATGCCGGCAAGACATGGAAGCTGATGGGACTAGATAAAACCGGCCGGATCGGCCACGTCGTGATCGATCCAAAAAACCCGGATATTGTCATGGCGTGCGCTGTTGGAAACGCCTATGGACCACAACAGGAGCGCGGCGTGTTTCGCACGACTGATGGAGGCAAGAACTGGGTCCGCGTTTTGTTCACTGATGAAAATAGCGGATGCTCGGATCTCGTGATGGACCCGAACCATCCCCACACTTTATTTGCCGGCATGTGGCCGCTGGTGATTCACACTTGGGGCCGTTTCAGTGGTGGCCCCGGGAGCGGTCTCTTTGTTTCGCACGACGAAGGCGCGACGTGGACCAAGGTTACGGGGCACGGTTTGCCCACCGGTATGACGGGCAAGTGGGGACTGGCGATTGCGCGCTCGAATTCGAAGCGTGTCTATGCGCTGATCGAAGCCGGCGATGGCGTTCCCTATAACGGCAACGGAGAGGAAACCGAAGTAGGAAAACTCTGGCGCTCGGATGATGGCGGCGAGAACTGGAAGATGGTTAGCGCTGATCGCCGCATGGGCGGTCGCACTCATTATTATTTTCGCGTTGAGGTCTCACCCGACAACGAAAACGAAGTCCATTTTTTGACCAACCCCTACGGCCGCTCAACTGACGGCGGTCAAACACTGGTCGGCGGTGGCGGACCAGGTGCCGGTGGTGGAGGAGGGTTCGGCGGTAGTAGTCCCGGTGGTGACAATCACGACATTTGGATCGATCCGACTCAACCGAATCGCATGGCGGTCGCGAACGATGCCGGCGTCAGCCTTTCAGTCACGCGCGGACAAAGCTGGCAACGAATTCAGCTTCCGAACGGCCAGCTCTATCACGTTACGACCGACAATCAAATTCCTTACTACGTCTATGGCAACCGGCAGGATGGGCCGTCGTATCGGGGTCCCAGTCGCACCGGCGGCGGTGGATTTGGCGGCGGCGGTGGTGGCGGCGGCGGTGGCGGCAATTTCGGTGGTCCAATTGCGCGAAGTGCCTGGATTGGTGTCGCCGGCGGCGAGAGCGGTTGGGCGACTCCTGATCCGATCGACAACAACATCATCTGGTCGAGTGCATCCGGCTCTGGCAGTGTCGGCGGCATTGTCGAGGTCTTCAATTTGAAAACCGGCCAAGCGCGCAACGTCGAAGTGTGGCCGGACAACGTCAGTGGCGAGACCGCGGCTAATCAGAAATATCGTTTCGTGTGGACCATGCCGTTGACGATCTCGCCGCACGACCACAACAAGGTTTACGTCGGCAGCCAGTACGTTCATCAAACAACTGATGGCGGCAATAGTTGGCAAGTCATCAGTCCCGATCTGACTTTGAATGACAAGAGCAAACAGGGATTCTCCGGCGGTCTGACGGGCGACAACATTGGCGTTGAATACGCGGGCGTTGTCTTTGCGATTGCCGAGTCTCCGAAACTTGCCGGGACAATCTGGGCCGGCACGAACGACGGTCAGGTACAACTGACGCGCGACGGCGGCAAGAACTGGACGAACCTGACAAAGAACATTCCGAACATGCTGCCTTGGGGCACGGTCAGCAACATCGAAGCGTCTCGTTACAACGCGGGCACGGCGTACATCACGGTCGATGGCCACCAGGAGAACAATCGCGACCCTTGGATTTACAAGACTAATGATTTCGGTAAGACGTGGAAATTAATCGTAAACGGCATTCCCAAATCGATGCTGAGTTATGCGCATTGCGTACGCGAAGATCCGACGCGTCAGGGATTGCTTTACGTCGGCACCGAGAACGGAATTTATGTTTCGTACGATGACGGCGAGAATTGGCAGCCGCTGCAGTTCAATCTGCCGCACGCGCCGGTTTACTGGATCACGATCCAAGAGCACTTCAACGATCTGCTGGTCTCAACTTACGGTCGTGGTTTTTGGATCCTCGATGACATCACGCCAATCCAGAAAATGTCGGATCAGGTGAAGAACTCAAATGCCTATCTGTTCCCGTTCCATCAAACGTATCGATTGCGCGGCATCACGGTGCCTTATTCTGTTGG
>CBFHBI010000182.1:0-5905 GCA_965653755.1 uncultured Blastocatellia bacterium | reverse complement strand
AGCACGGCCATGGCCAAACTCCAGGGCGGACGGCGGATCAGATTGTTTTCCGCGGATAGATTTGCCGCGCCTTGCACGTCGGCGTGCTCAGGAACCGCAATGTCGGGTGATGCGCTTAAGCTAGTATCCAATTTTGTTTCAGATAGGATTTAGTTCTCAGTTTCGTCGGAGGGTGTAGCTTTGCCGTTGTATTGTTCCAGTTTGCGATAAATCGTTTTACGGCCGATGTTGAGCAAGCGGGCGGCGCGCGTCTTGTCGCCCGAGGTGTAATCCAAAGTGGCTTCGATCGCGCGGCGTTCGATATCTTCCATCGCAATTGGCAGTTCGATCTCGAGCGCGCTGGTACGGCCTTCGCTGGCGGCCTGCGCGCGTTCGGCGCGGGCCAACGCTTCGCGCTCGGCGACGACATTGCCGATAGCTGCCGGCAAATCGTCAAGATCGATGTCTCTGCCGGCGGCGATAATCACTGCACGCTCGATTGCGTTTTCCAGTTCCCGAACATTTCCCGGCCAGTCATAGCTCACCAACGCGCGCAGCGCATGTTTAGAAATGCCCGACACGAAACGACCCGTGCGCTGCTTGTAATGTTCGAGGAAATGAATGACCAGCGGATGAATGTCTTCGCGCCGTTCCCGTAGCGGCGGCAGCGTTATCGGAAAAACTGACAGTCGATAAAACAGATCGCGCCGGAATTTGCCCTGGTCCACCGCTTTTTCGAGATCGACATTGGACGCCGCGACGATGCGCACGTCCGCTTTAATCACTTCGTTGCCGCCGACGCGCGTGAACTCGCCGTCCTGCAGGACGCGCAGCAAGCGTACCTGCGCGCCGAGACTCATCTCACCCACTTCGTCGAGAAACAGAGTGCCGCCGTTGGCTTCTTCGAATCGTCCGCTGCGCCGCGCGCGCGCATCGGTGAACGCGCCTTTTTCATGACCGAAGAGTTCCGATTCCAACAGTGTCTCGGGAATCGCGCCGCAATTGAGTTTGATGTACGGCTGATCTTCGCGGCCGGAATTGAAATGAATAAGATTCGCGAGCAGTTCCTTGCCGGTGCCGGATTCGCCCTGGATGAGCACGGAGGTTTGCGTGTCGGCGACGTTCAGCGCGAGTTTGATCGCGTGGCGAATCGCATTGGCTTGCCCGATGATTCGATCTTCGCCGTATCGTTCATGCAGCGCGCTCTTGAGCCGCATGATTTCGGCCGAAAGATGATCGCGTTCGAGCGCTGTGCCGATTTGATCGCCGATGGCTTCTACCAGGGCGACTTCATGGTCCTTGAAGCGATCGCGTGGCTGGCTCCAGACAAATCCCAGCAGTCCGAATGCGTGGCCGGCAATGCGCACCGGCGCAATCAGGGCCGCCCGTCCGCCGAGTGTCGCGTTGAACATGCCGCGCAAAGGCAACGGCAGATCAGTTTCATGCAACTTGACGGTCTTGCCTTGCGAGAGGATGTCAACCATCGCCGGATATTCTTTGATATCGAGCGATTGTCCATGCGCTTCGATCAAACCTCGCACGCTATCTGTGACGGCGTGTGGCGCCGCCTTAAAAGCGGCGAGGCTGATGCGGCTTTCGTCCGCATCCAGCACGCCCAGCGCCGAATAATCCGCGCCGACGAGCGAGAGCGCGCGTTCAAGCACGGCGGAAGTTACTTCGCCAAAGTCCGATCGTGCATTCAAGGTATTCGCGATTTCCAGCAGCGCGTTGGTCGTTTCGGCCTCGCGCTTCTTGTCGGTGTAAAGACGCGTGTACTGATAGGCAATCGCGAGTTGTGTCGCGATGGACACCAGAAAGGCGACTTCTTCGTCAGTCCAATGACGCGGCGCGCGCGTCTGGTGCAGACCAATCAGACCAAGCACTTCGTCGTCGAGTACAACCGGCACGATTAGGAGCGAACGCGTACCCATGCTCCGGGCAAAGAATCGAATCTTATGATCGAGTTCGGGAGACGACGTGTCGTCAAGCTTGATCGGCTTGCGTACGTCCAGATATTGCGTCAGCGTTTCGACATCGACCGGGATGCGCATGGCGACGTTTTCCGGCACATCCTTCGTGGCTCGCCATTCATGGCTGACCGTCAGCTCGCCATCCGGCGTTAGCTTGATCACGTTGCAGCGATCCACCTCCATCATCTGGCCCAACTCGCCAATGATTACCTGCAAGAATGTATCGAGGTTGACAGACTTCGGCAGATTTGCTGCGAGCCGTCCAATGATCGATTCGCGCGCCTCGTGCAATTTCAGCTTGCGCTCGAGCGACAGGCTGTATTGTGTGTTGGGTGCTGGCTGCTGCATGGGGAACAAACTGCGTCGCGATCATAACGAACGGCTGGGTAACTTGCAAAAAACCATCTCTAGTTTAGAGGCGGGCTACCGCCCGCCAATTGTGATTATGCCGAACGCGGCGGGCAGTAGCCCGCCTCTAAACGATCCCGAAAAAAGGCTTCGCGAGGCTGCGGATTGGGCTCTGCGAGCATCTGAGGGTTGAACGGTTTGTAAGGGCCCGAAACGCTTCGTATAATCGATTCGAAAATATTCTCAGCAGCACCGAACGATTAACGATGCCAATTTACGAATTCCGTTGCAAGAAGTGCGGTCATCAGATTGAAGTTATTCAAAAGATGTCCGACAAGCCGCCCGCGCGCTGCAAGCAGTGCGGTGGCCGTCTGGAAAAAATGATTTCTCCCCCGGCGATTCAATTCAAAGGCGAGGGCTGGTACGTCACCGACTACGCGCGCAAGGGCAGCGTGGCGGAAAAAGTCGAAAAGGAGTTGTCGAGTTCAGAATCGACTACCAAGAGCGACGACGGCGGAAAATCTAAAAAGTCTCCCACGAAGAAGAGCGGATCCGACAAGTCATAAGCAGGAGTGAAGCGGCAGATGCGCCGGGAAATGGACGGATCGAGGCACGGCAGGACGCCTTGGCGCGCTCCGGTTTTGCTGGTCACGGCTGCACTGCTGGTTACAAATTTGTTTGGCCAGGCGGGCCGCCACGCCCATCCTGATGCGAACTCGTCAACACTGGTCAACGTCGTCGCGGTTCGCACTGAAGGCACGGCGCCCATTACGGCCAAAGAGATTTCATTCTTCGATAACGGCGTCGAGCAAAGCATCCGAAATTTCTCGCCCGAGCTTTCCGCCGCCAAGATCGTCCTGCTCGTCGATAATTCGCTCACGATTCGCGCGGACGTCGAAAAACGCGAGGCCGCGGCGCTTGAATTTGCTTACGAGATTTACGACGGCGACAAGTTACTAATCGTCGGATACGACAACGAGGCGGACATCATTTCTGATTGGACGGACGATCCGAAAAAGATCGAAAGCCAGTTGAAGGCATTTCATAAGAAGGGCGATCCGCATCTGTTCGATGCCGTCGCCGCAGTCGTCAATGACGCGTTGCAACCTTTGACGGCGCAGAAGCGCGCGATCGTCGTCATCAGCGACGGGCTCGATCGCGGCAGCGCCTCGAAATTTCAACAGGTGCTGAACTCGCTGCAATCACTCGACATCGTCGTCTATTGCGTGCAGGCGCAGGATCGCACTCGCGGCGCGATTCGCCGCGACGTGCCGAAGCCGCGACAGGTCATCAATGATTTGGCGGAAGACACCGGCGGACGCGTCTTCCCCATCGACGATCCTCGCGAAGCCGCCAAGGCAATCTGCGACGAATTGCGCAAACACCGCTACGTGCTTTCTTATCTGCCGCAGAGTGTGCCGTTGAGTGAGCCGCGCCGTTTGTTAGTGATGGGCGAGCGCGGCATCGATGCGCGCTCAAAAACGATGCAGCCGGTGAATTAGGTTTTCTTCCGCGAATACAACCAGAAGAGCGTTACGATAATCGCCAGCAGAACGATCTCCCAAAAAATAAAAACCTTTGGATCGAAGCGTCCGAATTCATCCCTGGCGTCGTTGTAAACGATGAAAGTCCCGAAAGAGACGCCGCCGATGAGCCAGATGAGTTGTCGCTTTGCATCCCACATGTTTGGACAGTCGCCTTCAGGCGGCAGCATCCGCAGGGCCGCCTGAAGGTGGAACTCCGAACTCAATCCTCATTCGTGGCAGAACTCTTGAATGGCCGAACATATCGGCGACTACTTCGCCGATTCGTCTTGCTCCCATCCGTTGATAAAAACCTTCGGCGTTCGGATCGGCGGAGAGTTCCAATTCGCTGAAACCCATTTCTCTAGCGCGCTGCTGCGCGTGCGCAAAGAGTGCGCGGCCGATTCCCTGGCCCATCCGTTGAGGATCGATCCACATGTGTTCGATCTCCGCGAGCGTGTCATTGACGACCAGCGCGCAACATCCGGCAATCGCATGGTCGATGGTGGCAACGAAGACCCGGTTATCGGCAATGAACTCAGGCGTGATCGTCAGTTCAGTCTTCCAGTAATCAATCCACTCGGCGGGATAATTCCAATGCCGCTTGGCCAGGTGAGCAAGCCGCGTCAGCGCATCCGCTTCATCAGGTCTGGCCGTACGTATTTCCAGCTTCATTTGAAGGTAAGTCTATCACGCCGCGAAATTTGTTGAAGTGACCCACGAAGCGCAAGTTCTCAAATGCGTTTTCATTAAGAAGTGATCGCAAGTTAACAATTTGCGCTACCAAAGAAAAATAACGCCGCACAGTGCGGCGTCCGACGTCACGATCTTTTCTGATTAACGAGGCGAATTACGATGCGGCCGCATCGCTCGCCGGTTCGACGTCTTCGGTCGTGTAGAGATTGAGGATCTCCTTACCCTGGCGCGAGCGTGGATCGATGGTGCGCAAGTGTTTGCGGCCTTTCATTTCCCAAATCGCGGTGACCACGCCGTCTTTTTCGACCGCTTGATAAGTTATCTCTTCGTTTTGATTGTCCGTCGCGGCGGAATCAGCCTCAGCCATAAGTCTCGGATTGCTCCTGTTCGATTGTTTTGAAGAATTCTGGCATAGCCCCAAACCGCCTGTCTAGCAGCGAGACAACGACAAAGTGTTAGTTTGCATAAACCGTTCGCGAGCGCGCCGCGCAAACTAACAGTTTGCGTTACAGCTGGAGTGCTAGTTCGACTGCTTTGCGGGCATTGACGACGCCCCAACCTTGCCGGTCAACTTCAACGTCGTGGACGCGTTCGGCGGTGTCGATTAGGATTCGTTTTATCTGTTGCGGATTCAGTTTCGGATTCGCTTCCAACATGCAAGCCACGATCGACGAAACAATCGGCGCCGCGAACGAAGTTCCATCGACATATTTGTAATGCTCGTTGATGACGTTGCCTTCGCGGAGTTTGATCGTAATTAGTTGGCGCAACATCGGCGCGCGCAAATTGCCGGCCTCATCCAGGTCCTGATCGACGCCGCGATACTGTTCCAGCAGCGCCGGCAGTTCTTCATCTGAAGCGGCATCGAGACGTGAGTACAATTCAGCCTCTTCGGCGGTCGGCGTGTGCGGCAGGATCGGCGCTGCGACCCAGATGCCGGGCGCAATCACTTCCGGTTTTTGCAGTCCGTCAATCGTTGGTCCATAAGACGAGCGGTACATGCCACGGCGCGCGCGATCGAGCGAATTCTGATCGTCAAGACCGCCGACCGCGATACACGATGGCGCGCTAGCCGGCGGCAAAACCGGATGCCCGGGAATGTAGCCCGCGTTGCCAACCGCGCAGACAACCGTAATCCCGCTGGCGGCACACGTTTCAACCGTACGCGACAGTGAATTCGTGAGATAGGTCTCTTCGTGATCGCCGCCGGCAGAAATGTTGACCACTTTGATTTGAAACTTGGACGCATTCGCCAGCACCCAATCCAGACCTTCTTGAATTTGTGCTTCACTGATGCGGCCCGTGCGCCCGTTCTTCACCAGCACCAAATTCGCTTCCGAAGCGATCCCGCGATAGAAACCGTCAGACAATCCGCCATTGCCGGCGGCA
>CBFHBI010000181.1:0-5909 GCA_965653755.1 uncultured Blastocatellia bacterium | reverse complement strand
TGTTTTCAAATTCACCGAGGCGGTCTCGTTGGTGGTCCATTGCGACGATCAGGCGGAGATTGACTATTACTGGGACAAGCTGACCTCCGACGGCGGTAAGGAAAGCCAGTGCGGGTGGCTGAAAGATAAGTTCGGTCTGTCATGGCAAATCGTTCCGAGCATCATCGGCCAATTGATGACCGGCGATCCTGAACGCGCCAACCGCGTCATGATGGCAGTCATGCCGATGAAAAAACTGGACCTGCAAAAAATGAAGGACGCTTACGACGGAAAATGAAATCATTGAGGAGCGCGGGCATCCCTGTCCGCATGAGCTGCGCCGCGAAGATTTGAGCGTGGTGCACACGCTTTGCGGGCAGAGATGCTCGCGCTCCAAAAGGAGACAAGATGAACCTGATTCCACATCTGAACTTCAACGGCAATTGCAAAGAGGCCTTCGAATTTTACGCGAAGCTGCTCGACGGCGAAATCAAATTCCGCATGACCTGGGGCGAAGTGCCGGGTGCCGCGGATCAATTTCCGCCAGAGACGCACAAGCTAATCATGCATACGACAATCGAAGTCGACGGCGATTTCATCATGGGGGCTGATTCACCGCCAGGGCGATATACTGAACCTAAAGGGATCACGGTTTCGATCGGCGTCAATGATAGAAGCAAGGGTGAGAAAATCTTCAACGCGCTGTCTGAAGGCGGTCAAGTGACGATGCCTTTCGAACCGACGTTCTGGTCGCCGGGCTTCGGCATGTGCGTCGATCGCTTCGGCATTCCGTGGATGGTCAACACCGAAGGAGAGCATCCGGAATAATTATGAGCGAACCAACTTTGGGCAACGGCAAGATCTGTTATATCGAAATACCGTCGGATGACATCGACGCTTCGGTCGCGTTCTATCAGAATGTCTTCGGCTGGAACGTGCGCTCGCGCGGCGATGGCAGCAGAGCATTCGATGATGGCGTGGGCCAGGTTAGCGGCACATGGCGACTCGGCCGTCCGCCGATGACTGAAGTTGGTTTGCTGATCTACATCATGGTTGACAGTGTCGCGGAAACCATTGACAAGGTAACGGCCAACGGCGGTCAAATCGTCCAGCCAATCGGCGGTGACGCACCGGAAATCACCGCGCGCTTTACCGATCCGGCCGGCAACGTTTTGGGTTTGTATCAGCAACGAGGCTAATTCGGAACATCGCTATGAACATCATTCTGTGGATACTTCAAGCACTACTCAGTCTGTTGTTTCTATTTTCCGGCAGCATGAAATTCGTCATGTCGGTGGCGCAGATGAACGCACAAGCACCGACACCACTACCTGGATTGTTTCTTCATTTCATCGGCGTGTGCGAAATCCTCGGCGGACTTGGACTGATCCTGCCAGCGCTGCTGCGAATCAAGCCAGGCCTTACCCCGTTAGCGGCGGCCGGACTGGCGATCATTACGGCCGGCGCGACGGTAGTCAGTTTAAAGGGCGGAGTGCCGTTGGCTATTTTACCCTTCGTCACATGCCTGCTCTGCATCTTTGTGGCTTACGGTCGATCGCGACTCGCGCCGATTAGCCAGAGATAAGCACGAACTAACGATGCCCTCGCAGACTCTCAAGGCGTCGTGGATAACGCCGATTATCGTGGTTGGGGTTGTCCTTGGATCATCTTTCGCGCAGCGTTCAACTCAATCCCATCGATCACTTCTGTTACAACCTGACAGTCCGGAGATGAATCGGCGCGCCCCCGACAATTTTTCAATCGAATTACAGACGACCAAAGGACCGATCTCTATCGAGGTGCATCGCGCGTGGGCACCGCACGGTGTCGATCGTTTTTACAACCTAGTCTCACACGGCTATTACGACGACTCTGCGATCTTTCGCGTGATCGCCGGCAAGTGGGCGCAGTTTGGTATCAATGGCGATCCGCAAATCGCGCAGGCCTGGCGGACAAAATCAATTCCTGACGATCTGCGCGTCGAGTCAAACGTGCGCGGCACGGTGTTCTTCGCTTTCAAAGATCCAAACGGCCGCACGACTCAGATCGTGATCAATCTGCGTGATAACTCCGAGACATTCGACAAAGAGCCTTTTGTGCCCATTGGCAGAGTCGTGAAAGGTATGGATGTCGCCGACGCGGTCTATGCCGATTACGGCGAACAGTCCGGCGGCGGTATTCGCGCCGGTAAACAAGATCCGCTCTTCAACGAGGGCAATAAATATTTGAAGGCGAATTATCCAAAGCTCGATTACATTGTGAGAGCATTGATCCGGAAGACATGAAATTGAGGACGATTGTTCAGAACGAAAGACTTACGCCTTAAGGTAACCTGGATCGGTCAAAGCTGATCTCCCTTTATCCGTCGTCCGCAAGGAAATTCGCTTGACACAACGAGGTTTCGTTGATAGTTTCCGGCGACTATTGATAAGGAGCCTTTCTTTCAATGCAGGTACTCGACGTTCGTGATCCCAACCAAGTAGTTTCTCCCACCCAGATCGATGCAGATCTAGGCGTGGGAGCCCGCCATCTACTCGTGCTCTCAGGGATAGCAGTGACGAGCTGGGAGGTTGATACCGACGACGTGCAACGTGATGAGACGCACGTTAAGCTCGGTGTCTACGCGAGCAATTTGGAGCAGTGGAGTGTTTTTGTTGGCTTGGCCAGTATCTCCAACGACGAAACTGAGTTTGTTTTTGCGACCGACTCTGCCAGCGTTCTACTTGATCCAGATTCGGGCGAGCTAATACTTGTTTTCTACCCAGCCGTTATGGGCGAACCTTCAGGGCTACACAGGGTCTCTTATCAGGTAGTGGTTACTGTCGTTCGCGTTTCACCACACATTGCCGGGACGATCACTTGGCCGAAGAGCTTGTTTACTCCTCAGAGCCGCGATGTCTCGACGGTGGCAGGGCAGTTGGGAATCATGGCAAATCGCTATGAGCGGATAACACCACCAGAAGGGTTCGTTTATGATAAGCTCACTCCGGTAACGCCGGGCCAAATCGTGAAGCTCGATATAGGTGAAGACGATTGCGTTGCGTACTACCGCGTTGACAATCCGGTTATGGCTGTACCATTGAGAGTGACCGTTAATGCAGACTTCAGCGTGCCGGAGCCGTACTATCTGGTAGTAGGTCAAACCGCGGGACCTGACGTTTTTACGCTTACCGGCGCGGCACCGTCAGTTGATGGCCTCAACTTCGCGATAAGTGTGCTTGCAGTGAGATAAACATGAGTAATGGCAGCCCGTATCCAACGCCTTTGGAAGCGTACTCAGCGCTTCCTTATCACTTCCCACTGTTCGAGCAACAACCGGTGGTTAGGATTCCTGTCGCCGGCCCTGACCCTTTCAATACGCTCGTCGTGGTACGGGGCTCCGTTAGCACGGGAGAATACCGATGGGCGGATGACAAGCTACATCGCTATCGTTACACCGTGATGACGAACTTCCAATTGATTGGTTTTGACCCCCGCGTCTCACCACCGTTTAAGCACTCCACGACGGCTGCGATCCAAATGATGCAAGCCGACGACGACACGGCTTTCGTAGTTGCAGTTGATCAAGTCGTTGATTGCTTATTCGATGATCATGGGCATTGGACATTCGTTTTTGACGTCGGGTCTTTATGGGACCAAGTTTATGCAGCCTCGGCGGCGTATTTTTCAAGTTGGGTGCTTTGTTATGAACCGCCGCCAAATCCGAATCTACCACACTCGGGCCGCCGCAAGTTTAGAAACTACGGAATTCCACTTCCCTATTTGAAGATCAACCGCACGTTCTCGACCCTATCCGATGCCGACCGCAAGTTTGATACATATCTGAAAAAAGCTAAGCGACGTAAGGAACGCAAAGTAAAACAATGTCAATCCGAACAAGCACTTCCGACACGTTGACCCGTTCAATAACCATAGGAAAACTCAGTTGTGTTGTGTTTCAGATCGGCCAAATGGCAACGTAAGTTTGCTTACGTTAGATACCTGGAGACTCTGATGAATAGGTTCGTTCACGTTGTTGCGATTGCGACGTTTCTTCCGCTAATCGTGCTGAACGCGTCAGCCCAAACTTCCGAGCAATCGCGTTGGCAGCAGGAAGCGCGCAACGTCACGATCACGCGCGACGACTGGGGCATCGCGCACGTGCACGGCAAGACTGACGCCGATGCGGTATTCGGCATGATTTACGCGCAAGCGGAAGACGACTTCAATCGCGTCGAGACGAACTTCATCAATTCACAAGGCCGCCTGGCCGAAGCTGAAGGCGAGAGCGCAATCTGGCGCGACCTCCGCATGAAGCTCTACATCAATCCCGACGACATGAAGACGCGTTATCAAAGCAGTCCCGCGTGGTTGCAGAACTTGATGAACGCGTGGGCCGATGGCTTGAATTTTTATCTGGCGAAACATCCCGAAGTGAAGCCGCGCGTCATTAAGCGTTTCGAGCCATGGATGGCTTTGACCTTCAGCGAGGGCAGCATCGGCGGCGATATTGAAACGATCAACTTACCTCAGTTGCAGGCCTTTTACGGCGGCAATCGAACTGAAGTCGCGCTTAATGAAGACCCGAGCTTCGTGAAAGAACCCGGCGGCTCAAACGGCGTCGCCATCTCACCGAAGATCACGACGACCGGCCACGCCATGTTACTCATCAATCCGCACACTTCTTTTTATTTCAGATCGGAATTGCAGGTCTCGAGTGACGAAGGCTTGAATGCGTACGGCGCATCGACCTGGGGACAGTTCTTCATCTACCAGGGATTCAACGAGCACTGCGGCTGGATGCACACCTCCAGCGCCGTCGATCAAATGGATGAGTACCTCGAGACCATCGTGAAGAAAGGCGACAAATATTTCTACAAGTATGGAAACGAAGAGCTGCCCGTCACAACTTCGATAATCAAAGTTCCGTACAAGACCGCGACCGGGATGGCTGAGAAAACTTTCATCATTTATCGCACGAAGCATGGTCCGGTCGTGCGCGCGCAGGACGGCAAGTGGGTCAGCATCGCGATGATGTTCGAACCGGTGAAAGCTCTGACGCAATCCTTCTCACGCACCAAAGCGAAGAGCTACGCTGAGTTCCGGCAGATAATGGAACTGCACACGAACTCTTCGAACAACACGATCTACGCGGACGCTGACGGAAACATTGCTTATTTTCACGGCAACTTCATTCCGCGCCGCGATCCAAAATTCGATTGGACCAAGCCGGTCGACGGCAGTAATCCTGAAACTGATTGGCACGGCCTGCTTTCCGTCGATGAATCGCCGAAGCTTTTCAATCCGGCCAGCGGCTGGCTTTACAACAGCAACAACTCGCCTTGGTCTGCGGCCGGCCCGAGCAGTCCGAAGCAATCGGATTATCCGAGGTACGTTGATAACGGCGTCGAGTCGGCACGCGGCTTACATGCTGTGCGCGTGCTCTCGAACAAGAAAGATTTCACGCTGGATGGTCTCCGCGAAGCGGCTTACGACAGTTATCTCACGTGGTTTGAAAAACCGATTCCGGCTTTGGTAAAGGCCTGGGAGAACACGTCGGCGAGCAATCCGTTGAAAGCCAAGACTGCTGATCAGATCGCCTTGCTGCGCAAGTGGGATTTTCGTTGGTCGGTTGATTCTGTTCCGACCTCACTTGCAGTTTATTGGGCTGAAGATCTCGATCGTCAGCGAATTGCCGCCGACGCGCGCAAAGCAAACATGATGGTGCCTGACTACATCGCGACTATCGCGAAGCCCGAGCAACTGCTGACTGCTCTATCTGCCGCATCCGACAAGCTCGCGAATGATTTTGGAAAATGGCAGACGCCCTGGGGCGACATCAATCGCTTTCAACGATTAACGGATGACATCGTTCATCCTTTCACCGACGCCGGCCCGAGCATTCCGGTTGAATTCACCGCCGCCACGTGGGGCTCGCTCGCATCATTTGC
>CBFHBI010000180.1:0-5918 GCA_965653755.1 uncultured Blastocatellia bacterium | reverse complement strand
GAATAGAAGCTCGGCTAGGACACAAATTACCCGAGCCAAAGACTGCTGCCCGGACCGAAGGAATTGGTAACGCGAACTTTCGTGAAATCTGGTCTTCCGTTTACCGCGGACGCACCTTGATGCTGGTCGTCTTTAATTTTTTTCAGACTGTTGGCTTCTATGGATTCGGCAACTGGGTCCCGACATTGATAGCGGCGCAAGGCACGAGTATTACTCGCAGCCTGCAATACTCGGCGATCATCGCTCTCGCCTATCCAGCCGGCCCATTGCTCTGCACCGCAATCGCCGACCGAATCGAGCGCAAGTGGCAGATCGTCACTGCGGCTTTGATAACCGCAACCGTCGGTCTGTTGTTTGCGAAACAAACCTTGCCGCTCCTGCTCATCCTTTGCGGCGTGTCTATCACGCTGTCGAATAATCTGCTGTCCTACTCATACCACGCTTATCAAGCGGAGCTTTACCCAACTCGAATTCGCGCGCGGGCGGTTGGATTTGTTTACTCATGGAGCCGGCTTTCGACAGCGCTCACAAGCATTATGATCGGTTTCTTCCTAAACGGGTTTGGGACGACAGGGGTTTTTACCTTTATCGCGGCCAGCATGTTGATCTGCGTGATCGTAATCGGCGCATTCGGCCCACGGACCCGTGGTCTTACGCTGGAGACGATTTCAAGCTAGAACGATCGTGGAACTTCAAAACATGCAGCAGTCGGTCTATGATGCCAGAATCTGTGACGTATCCAAACGATCAGAATCGGTGATTTTCACATCCAGGACTCTGGTCATCAACTCCAGTGCTTGTTTGTGCGCGCCGTCCGTTTGCGCCACCACACAGTCTGACGGAATGACTATCCGATAGTGCCGCATATGCGCATCGGCAGCCGTGAAAAGAATGCAACTATCGGTTGCGATGCCGGCCAGAATAACCGTCGTGGCGCCAAAATACTCCAGCAGCATTTCGAGCGGCGTTAAAAGAAACGCGGAGTGTCGTGGTTTAAGAACGAAGAAATCGTCCGGCTCCGGTTGCAGGCGCTCGGCGATCGCTTTGCCATTTACATCGTTAGTCAAACAGTAGTCCACCAGCTTTTTGAAATCAGACTGCCACTTACCGAAATTATCGTTGACGTAAACGCATGGTACGCCGGCTGTCTTCAGTCGCTTCTTCAAGGCTGCCACCTTATCAATGACGGGCAACGCCCGTTTGGCCAGCGCCTCCCCGCCTTCGAATTCGAGATCGTTAATCAGATCGATAAGTAATAGGGCGGCTGCTGATTTTTGCTTCTCGTTTCCTCGTGGGTCATTCTCTGTTTGAGCCATAAATCCTCTAATACCTTTTATCGATACCTTCGTTCCGCGAGCAAGTGCTTTTGGCCACGTCAGCACTCCAGTCGCCGACTCGTCGATGTTCGCTTTTCGTCGTCGGGTATCTTACCAATGCAAGCTACCTGCCACCCCTGAAGTTACCGTGATTCCTCAGTGACTAGTCTGTCACAACGCCGCCAACAATCACGTGAATTCTTGCAGCGCGTTTACATTAAAGTCTATTCAGTCCGTTTGTCGGCTGTTTGGTCTCAGTTTTGCAGGCTCCCATTCAGCATTATCGCAGGAGTGGACCTAACGGAAATCTGCGGTGCCAGAAAGGATGAAAGGAAAAATGGGATTGATCTTATTAATTTTGTTGGTGCTTCTTTTTTTGGGTGCCGTACCAGCGTGGGGCTATAGCCGCAACTGGGGATACGGCCCAAGCGGCGGATTGGGATTAATCATATTAGTGGTTTTGGTCTTGTTGCTGCTACGCGTTTTCTAGAGTGACCGCATCAATGATCGAGGAAAGGACGAACGTATGTGGAGAGACGAATCCGGGAGCGGCGAAGCTTGGCGTGATTGCGGTGCTAGTTATTTTTTGATCGTGGTCGGGTTGTTGCTCTTTGGCGGACGTCTCATGAATCGAGGTTCACAAACAAACGTCAGCATTTCAGTGCCCTCTAAGAAATGAATTACTAATCAGGGGCGCGTTGATTTGGCAGCCGCTGATCAAAGGGAGGAATTTTGCGATGCGAAATTTGGAGAATCAAAAAGGTAAGATCGGCTACATCATTCTATGGTTGATGGGTGTGCCGTTCGGTGTTCTCTTACTGATATTTCTTTTGCGCGGCTGCACTTGATGCGGAAGCTTGCGCGCCGTCCCCCGATTTGTTTTCCCACGCATAAGTGTTGCCCTCGTCTGTGTCCGCACACACTTGCGAGTGCGCATGGGCATCAGTATTCGGTCGCGTCAGATAGGCTGACGAGCTTGGTTAATATTGACCTTTAACGAAAGCAGGCCGTTCGATTAGCTGACACCGGACTCCGATTAGACTCGGAATCCGGACTCGATAACCGTGGGCTTAAACGATTCGTGGTGTGAAGGGGTGCCAATCTCTTCGATCGCTCCCGTTCTTCCACGCAACGCAGGGCGTCGCGAAATGCAGATGCGCTCGCAGTGCCACCCAAACCGACACCAAAACGCGTTCAATCGGACGATCTCATCGCCGAAATGCTAAGCTCAGTCCTCAGTTGTATCCGCGCGGAGTCGCCGATTCAGATCTTAACGTTAAGCTTGATCGAGTTCGTCTTCTCAATGTTGCCGGCCACGTCGATTGAGCGAAACAGCACCGTGTACAGTCCATCTTCGGTCAAGGGAAACGCTGTCCCCGTCTGCCAATGTGCGCCGTTGTCCAAGCTATATTCCGTTCTGGCAACACCGGACAAATTGTCGGATGCCGCGAAGGTAACGACGACACTTATTTTCCTTATTAGATGAGTAGTCACCGTAGTCACCGGCGCTGTTGAATCGATCTTCACCGTAGTTAGAATCGGTGTCTCCTGATGGCTTGCTAGATCAGTTGAGCGCGCGAAGACGTTGTAAATCCCGTCACCCGACAGCGTGAGACCGCTGCAACCCAGAGGCGTCCAGGTCAGCTGGTTGTCCAGACTCAACTCCGTACTGAAAACGCCAGAGAGATCGTCAGACGCTTTGAAGCTCATCACCACCGGACCCCGGTACCAGCCATGCAGGCCGGTCGGCGCGGGAAGCTTGGCGGTGGTCACGGGAGGTGTAGTGTCACAAACCGAGAGTGGCTCATCCTCACACATCGGGAGTGTTCCGTTCGCAATCTCAAGAAAATCCCGGCTGGCGTTTTCGAGCAGTTGCTGTAGCGTCATATAACCAAGAGTGGGACTCGGGTTGGAAATACACCGATTCTCGTTCGCGTACTCTACGTCTAAAAACGGGACTTCGAGATAGTGCATCGGCGCAACGCCCCAAGTGCCCTTTTGGAAGCCCATCAGTGTTCCTTTGAAGTAAGGGGCAGCCGGCGTGTTATCGAAAAAGACCGCCATTACGTTGTACGCCGCTTCTTCGACTGTAAGGCCGGGGCATATGGTAGGAGGATTAGTTTTATTAGAGTAATCAGGACATCCTGTTTGCTGTGTATTATTGCTGGAGACAGGATGATCGAATTCGGCCCCGCCGAGTAGCGGCGGGCCGAGTAGCGGCGGCAATGGTGGCTTCTTTGGCGGCGGCCATGAGGTGAGCAGCTTTACGCCGACGATGTCGATGTTGCCGGGTTGATCATTGTGCGCCGTGAGTCCGCCGAGTTCTGTGGACTTTCCGTTGACGCAATTCGGGCTCCTGAGGCAAGTCGCGTTCATGAAGTCCCAAATGACTTCAGTTTTCGCCTCACACGAGAGAGGAGTCGTGGTCGTTGAGCAATCACTGTCAATTTGCTGTAGCTGCGCGACGTCCTGAGGGACGAGGTTGAGATCGATCAAATCCTCTCGAGTGACATCGAATTCCGGGAGAGCATTACCAGCGTCTGCGGCAAGGGTCAGCGTGACGCCTGAAAAGATATGCTCGTAAGTCTTAATCGCTTTCTTCCATGAGTCAATGAAGACCTGATCCGGGTTCTCCGCATCGAGGCCAGCGTGCTTAATCAACGCCGCCCACGTGTCGTTGACTGAAAGACCTGAGGGCTGTGTCACGCCTTTAACGACATTTTCTTGGGTCGGGAGAATCATTTCGACTGACGCGCAGTTCGGGCCCGCCACGGCAATGGAGACAAAGGCAGGATCGCTACGGTACTTGTCGTTGAGATGCCCGAGGAAATCCGCCCACGCGTCTTGATACTTTTCGTTCCAAGGCAAAGGGAGTTGTTTGTGGTTGCCGACGTGGATCTCTTCCGGGAAGCCCTCAAAGGCTTGCTTGCCGCATTTATCGTGAAGAAACACCCCATTTTTAAGGCACTCCGGAAGCTCATCCACCAGCCATGCCGGCGAAACAACGCCCGGCGTGATTATGAGCATGACCGACTTGTTCGCCGCATTGGCCTCAATGAAAGCGTCATCCAGGAAACTGAAATCGTAAACATCGGGAGCAGTTTGAATGTGGTCCCAGTGCTGGCCGATGGTGAGTCCAGAGATGGCCGGGTTGGCTAACAGCCGCGCATAGAATTCCCGAAACTGCACGTGTATGTCACATCCTGGAGACTTCGCGCAGTCCTTAAACGCCTTCTCATGATTCATCACCGTCTCGATATCTGCCTTCGCATAGACGCCCATAGGTTCTCGTGGCAGCGAGTCCTGCGCGACGCGGGCCGCGGTCAGACTTGAAGACGAAAACTTGCCGGCGGACAATGACAACAGGACAATCAGACTCAACACCAAAGACCGTCTCAGTAAATTGCGCATGACTACTCTCCTCTTAGTAAGGCCGACCGTGACTGATTTATGATTTAGTGTCCGGATATTTACCTGGCTTCGCATCATTCTGACGCCTCTCAACTCAGCGGCCCACATGCCTGGCGTCCGTCTGTTAGAGATGAAGCTTAATTTCCTCGTCGGCAGACGGAAGGTGAAGCCTGGATCATGTTTGGCTGTGGATCGGCGGCCCGTTGAGTTTGACGTTGAGCGTCATTGAATTCGCCTTCTCTACGTTGCCGGCTACATCTATTGAGCGAAATAGAATCGTGTGCAGTCCGCCTGACGTAAGAACAAGAGACGTTCCCTTGATCCACGGCGAGCCATCCAACCTATATTCCGTCCGGGCGACACCAGATAAGTTGTCGCTTGCTACAAAGGAAAGGAGCTGATCTAATACTCGGTATTGCGCAGTCGTTACCGGCGGCGTCGAATCGATCTTCACCGTCGTTAGAATTGGTTTCTCTCTATTGCCTGCGAGATCCTTGGAGCGGGCGAAGACCTTATAAATCCCTTCACCATTCAGCGTAAGACCGTCGCACGCCAACGGCTGCCAGGTTTGCTGGTCGTCAAGACTCAACCGTGTCCAGATGACGCCTGAGAGATCGTCAGACGCGCTAAAGTTGAGCACCACCGGACCCGTGTACCAGCCATTCTTGCCTGTCGGCGCTGGAAGCACAGCCGTCGTCACGGGAGGTGTAGTGTCACAAGTCGAAAGTGTGTCACACATCGGAAGTGTTCCATTCGCAATTCCGAAAAGGTCGCGGTTGGCGTTTTCGAGCAGTTGCGTCAGCGTCATATAACCGAGAGTCTTACTCGGGTTGGAAATGCACTGATTCTTGTTCGCGTACTCGACGTCATCATGATCGACTTCGAGAAAGTGTATCGGCGCGGCACCGTAAATGCCCTTCTCGAGGTCACCCAGTGTTCCTTTGAAGTAAGGAGCAGCCGGCGTGTGATTGAAAAAGGCCGTCATCACGTTGTACGCCGCTTCTTCGACTGTGAGGCCAGAACACGCGTTAGTAGTTTTAAAATAATCAGGACATCCCATGAACTGCCTATTCTTGCCGGAGACGGGACGATCGAATTCGGCCCCGCCGAGCAGCGGCGGCGATGGTGGCGGCGGCCATGAGGTGACCAGCTTTACGCCGGCAATGCCGATGTTGCCGGTTGCATCATCGG
>CBFHBI010000179.1:0-5919 GCA_965653755.1 uncultured Blastocatellia bacterium | reverse complement strand
TAATGTTCTTGAAGCCGCCGTTTGATTCCGTCCCGAACTTAATGCGCCCCGTCGGACTGAACGTCCCGTTCGCCGCGCGATAGTCGCGCTTGAAAGTGCCGTCAAGCAAAGTGCCTTCGTCGTAACCGCTGACCTGGCAATTTGTAATCGTGACGTTCTCGGTGGCGCGCGCATAGCCAAGCGCAAACGAACTCTTCGGACAAATGCCGTCGTCAAATGGCGAGTTCACGGTGCAGTTCGAAATGCGCACGTTCTTGCAAGCGTCGATGTCGATGCCGTCGCGATTCGTGTCGATCTTGACATTGTCCACTGTGAAATTGTCGACGCCGGTTGCCAGAATCGCGAAGTGGCCTCCATGCAGAATCGAGATGTCACGGATGATTACGTTGCGACAATTCTTCAGCGCGATTGACTTGTTTCCCCAACCGGATTCAACCGCGTCGCGCTGATTCGGATAACCAAACGGCGTCTTCGGTTCTTGGTCGCGCGCCGCATTCAACGCTTCGTTCTGTTGTTGCGTGCGTGACTGCGTGCCCGTGCGCACCAAACCTTTGCCCCAAATCATGCCCGGCCCAAGGATCGAAACGTTGTTCAGGTTCTCGCCCCAAATCAAACTGTTGTGCCAGTGACTGTGGCCAAAATCCTGATACGCATCCCATTGAATCGGTTCCGGCGGATCGTACTTAACATCGCTCGAAGTATTCGCCGCGATGATCGTCGCGCCCTGTTCAAGATACAACCCGATGTTGCTCTTCAAATGAATCGAGACCGACAAATAATTTCCCGCAGGAAAATAAACCGTGCCGCCGCCCGCCGATGCCGCAGCATCGATCGTCTTGTTGATGGCCGCAGTATCGAGCGCTTTGCCATCGCCCTTCGCACCGAATGATTTGACGCTGAAGACATTGGCATCGGCCGCCGTCGCTGCCGTAGTCGAAAATCTCGTTTCTACGAGGGAAGAAGAAACGGCGAGCGCAAGAACAACCGCAACAATGGCGACAGAATGTCTTCTTATTCTCATTAGCGAATGGTGAACTCTCCGTTCAGTCGAATGTCTTCCGAGCCGGAGCCAATCATCACTTTGAACTTGCCGGGCTCGAGTACGAAGTGCATTTGGCGGTCCCATAAGCCGAGGTCGTCGCGCGTCAATGCGAACGCAACGGTTTTCGTTTCGCCCGGCTTCAAATGAATGCGTTCGAAACCGCGCAGGTTCTTTTCGTATGTCGTCACAGTCGTGACGAGTTCATGCGTGTAGAGTTGGACCACTTCGTCACCTGCGCGGTTACCGGTATTGGTGACATCCACGCTAACTCTCACACTTAATCCGGTCGCAGTCGCTCCCGGTACTGTCACTGTCGGCGGATCAATCTTCAAGTTGCTGTACTTGAAGGTCGTATAACTTAATCCGTGACCGAAGAAATAGAGCGCGCCGTTGACGCGTGTCTTCTCGCCTTCCCATTGCGCGTTCGGCTTCGTGGGAAAGTTGTAAGGAATCTGCCCGACCGTCTTTGGAAATGTAACTGCCAGCTTGCCGCCCGGATTGTAATCACCGTACAGGACGTCAGCGATTGCGGCTCCGCCCTGAACGCCAGGAAACCAGGCCTCGATAATTCCCGGCACGTACTTATCGATCCAATTGATGCTCATCGGGCGTCCGTTCAGCAACACCACGATGACCGGTTTGCCGGTCGCATAAACGGCCTGAACCAGATCGAGCTGCCGGCCCGGCAAATCAAGACTCGTGCGCGAAGCAGTTTCGCCCACCGTGTTCGGCGAATCTCCCAGCACCACGACAGCCACGTCTGATTGCTTCGCAGCTTCAACTGCTTTGGCAATCTCGCTGCGTTCTTTGTCGGTTATTGGCTCAGGCAGAATCTCGGTTTGCGGCCAGTGCTCATCGACGACGTCGCAGCCTTTCGCGTAGTTCACTTTCACGCGCTCGCCGAGCTTGTTTTTGATTCCTTCCAGCACCGTTCCGCCCTTCACTTGATTTGGACCGTAGCGATAGCGAACCAAACTGTCGTCGTCGGCGTTTGGGCCAATCACAGCGATGGAGTGAATCTCTTTGCTCAGCGGCAAAGCGTTGTGATCGTTCTTGAGCAGCACGATGCTTTCGCGCGCCGCACGAAGAGCAACCTGTTGATGCTCGGGCGAGTTGACAATTCTTTGCGCGACGCCGGCGTCTTCGACGTAAGGACGATCGAATAGGCCGAGCAGGAACTTGACGCGCAGCACGTCGCGCACGCGATCGTCGAGGGTCTTCAGCGGGATCTTACCCTCTTTGACCAGTTCGCGCAGCGGCAGAACAAAATCTTCGGGCGCCGTGAAGTTTGTCTTGACGTTCAATCCGGCTTCGATCGATTGGCGGACAGCGTCCTTCATGTCAGTCGCCACGCCATGTTTGTTGTAGAGGTATTCAACCGCTGCGCTGTCGGAGACCACGTATCCGCGAAAACCAAATTCATTTCGCAGACGCTCGGTCAACCAATGATAGCTGCCGGTGATCGGCGTGCCATCGTAATCGTTGTATGAACTCATCACGCCGAGAATTCCGGCTTCCTTGATCGCGGCCTTGAACGGCGGTAGCAGGATATTCTCGACCTCATGCGGCGTCGCCTGCGGATCTGTGCGCGCCTGGCCTTCGCGCGCGCCCTTCGCGATGCTGTAAACCGCGAAGTGCTTCGCCGTCGAGGCGATCTTGTAATCCTTCTGCATCGCCTTCGCCATCTCGACGCCGAGCCGCGACACGAGATATGGGTCTTCCCCGTACGTATCTTCAATCCTTCCCCAGCGCTGGTCGCGCGACACGTCCAGCGTCGGCGCGTACACGTTCGTATAACCCAGCGCGCGCGCTTCGTCAGCCTCGATGCGACCGATCTCGCTGATCAATTCTTTGTCCCAAGTGTGACCCTGGCCGAGCTCAGAAGGAAAACTGGTCGCGGTTGACCAATTCAAGCCCCGCAATCCTTCATTGGTGAAGTCAACCGGAATGCCGAGCCGCGTCTGTTCGACGAAGAAGCGCTGAACTTCATTCATGGCCCACACGTGCTTAGCGATGTCGGTGGCGTAGATGCTCTTGCCGTGGGGACCAACGCCATTCAAATGCTCGTCGATGTTGGCAATGCCGTCTTTCCAAAGTTTGTTCTTCCACTCCGGCGTCGGCAGTTCATCTTCGAGCGGCGCAGGTTGGCCGGTCCGTCCGCGACCAACTCCATACAGCGTCGCCGTCTGACAAGTCTTCTCGTCGAGATTCATCTGCGACAGCAGATCGTTCACGCGGGCATCAATCGGCGCCTTGGGATTTTCATAGACATCCATGCGGCCATTCTTGTTCAAATCGATCCAGCCCTGATGATAGATATCTTTTCGGTCTGGTGACTGTTTGGGACCCTGGCTCCCGCTTGACGAGGCCGTAAACAACAGCGCGAGCGCACACAGCAGCGCCAAGACGATAATAAATTTGATTTTCACTTGATTGCGGTTTCTGCGCGTAAGTATCTATTGACAGCGTTCTCAGCAACCAATAGAATCCGATGCTCGTTACCGGTAACGACGACCAAAACGCGCGTCACTTTACAACGTTATGGCACGCAACGGCAAGCATATTTGTACAAAAGTTGGACTTTTTAGGATGCAAGCGGCTTTTCTCTTGTTTTGCGCAGTGATAACCGTAAGCAGCCACGGTCTATTCATTGGCGTCGCCCGATCTGGAAATGAGCCGCAAACATCGCCGCCCTCAGTTTTCCTGCTTGACGCACAGCAACTGGCAAAGACCCGCGCCGCGATCAAGGACGGCGACAAACTGATTGCGCCCGCCTGGGTCAAACTCGAACGCGATGCACAGAAGGCTCTGGGCGAGGGTCCATTTACGATCGTAAACAAAGGAGTCACGCCGCCGAGCGGTGACAAGCACGACTACATGACGCAGGCGCCGTACTTCTGGCCCGACCCGAAAAAGCCCAACGGTCTTCCGTACATTCGTCGCGACGGCGAACGCAATCCTGAAATCAACAAGATTACCGATCATAAGAGCATCGACGATTTGGAGAATGCGGTCGAGACACTCGCGCTTGCTTATTACTTCAAAGGCGACGAAGCGTACGCGACTAAAGCCGTCGCTCTGCTGCACGCGTTTTGTCTCGCTCCGTCCACGCGCATGAATCCGAATCTGGAGTACGCGCAGTTCGTTCCTGGCGTTAATACCGGCCGTGGCATCGGCTTGATTGAAACGCGAGGCTTCACCCGCGTGGTCGATGCGGTCGGATTGCTTGAAGGATCGAAGGCGCTGAGGGCAGATGACGAACGTGGTTTGAAAGACTGGTTCGGAAAATTTCTGCAATGGATGCTAGACAGCAAGAACGGTCGCGAAGAAAACGCCGCGAAGAATAATCATGGCACTTACTACGACGTGCAGGTGGTCTCGTATGCATTGTTCGTCGGCCGAAAAGACCTGGCAAAGCAGACTCTGGAAACAGCTAAACAAAAGAGAATTGGTTTACAAATCGAACCCGACGGACGGCAGCCACTGGAATTGGCCCGAACGAAAGCCTGGAGTTACAGCCACGGGAACCTCGATGGCCTCATGTTGTTGGCGATGCTCGGCAATCGCGTGGGCGTCGATTTGTGGAATTTTGAGACACGAGATGGCCGCAGCATTCGTCGAGCACTGGAGTTTCTGATTCCGGTGGCGCTCGGTGAAAAGAAATGGGAATACCAGGAGATCGAAGGCGGCGTAAAGCCGGCAGCACTGTTCCCTTTGATGCGTCGCGCGGCCGAAATTTATAAGGATGCACCTTACCGGGCAGTGATGGCGAAGGTGCCGGAAGTCGGATCAACCGATCGAAATAGATTGCTCTACCCGGACACGATTACAGTACGCGAAGCTCAGAGATGATGGAGACGTGGGATTCATGGAACGACTGAAACGAATTGTCGCCACCGTCACGTTACTTGGTTTTTCCTTACAGCTTGCCCTCGCCTTCCCCGGCAAAATCACCGGTCGCTCGTATCCTCCACCAACTGATTGGTCCGTCGCCGTCGTTGACTCGACCATCAAACGCAATCCGACCGGCGAATCGTTCAAGGGTTGGGGCTATGCCAAAGCGCTTTATCTTTACGGCGAGTATTTAGTCTATCTGCGCACACACGACAAGCGTTATCTCGATCACATCCAGTCATGGGTCGACCAGCACATCGACGACCAGGGGAAGATCAATCGCGAGATCAATTCGCTGGATTACATCATGCCGGGAAATCTGTTGCTCATTCTTTATAAAGAAACCAGGCAGGAAAAATACAGGCTGGCCGCGCAGAACATTCGCAAAGTCTTCGACACCTATCCGCGCACCAAGGACGGCGGCTTCTGGCACGCGAACATCCCCAGCCGCGCCTGGCAGTTATGGGCCGACGGTGTGTTCATGGCGTTGCCGTTTCTCGCGCGCTACGGTCAGATGTTTGGCGAAAGTAAATATGCGAACGATGAAGTAGTAAAGCAGATGCTGATCTACTACCAGCATCTCAACGATCCCTCGACTGGTCTGTTGTGGCACGCTTACGATGAAAGCGGCGCGCAACCTTGGGCCAATCCGACCACGCATCAATCCGGTTTTCATTGGGGCCGTGCGTTTGGTTGGTATGCAATGACGCTGATCATCCTGCTCGACATCATTCCAAAGGATCAGCCGCAACGAGGTGAGTTGGTCAAGATTGTCCGGCAGCTGGCGCAAGCTTTCGAGCGATATCAGGATCCAAAGACCGGTCTTTGGTATCAAGTCGTCGATAAAGGAGACGTCGCTGGTAATTGGCACGAGACCTCGTGCTCCAGCATGTACACGTACATGCTTTGGATGGGCGTGCGGCGCGGTTACCTCCCCAAGCATTACGAGGCAACCGCGCAGAAAGGTTATCGAGGCGTGCTCA
>CBFHBI010000178.1:0-5936 GCA_965653755.1 uncultured Blastocatellia bacterium | reverse complement strand
GAACAGCCAGCGGCGCAGGAAGGCGACGGTGGGGTGGCCGGCGCGCGCCGGCGGCGAAAGATAAACACGCACGCGGCTGATAAAGCGAAAAAGATCACATCGACCGAGACGACGTAATTCAAAATTTGTTCGTACTTGCTGGCCACGAGCGCGATCACAATCGCCAATCCGCCTTGCAGCGCAATGGCGAACGCCGGGACGCGCGCGCGGTTCAGCGACGCCAATTGCTTGAAGAAGAGTTTGTCTTCGGCCATCGCAAAATAAACGCGCGGCGCCGTCAGCATGCACTGACTCAAACATCCAATCGTGGAAATGGCGATTCCGGCGGCGATGAAGCGCGCGCCTTTATTGCCCAGCGCCAAGCGCATTACCGCAGTTGCCGGCGTCTTTGTCTGCGCCAGCGCGCCCGCACCGAGGACGTGCACACAGACAAAGTTCACACAGAGATAAACCACTATAACGCCCAGCACGCCCAGCAATAATCCGCGCGGCAGGTTCTTTCGTGGCTCGCGAACTTCGCCGGCGACGAAACATGCGGTCTGCCAACCACCATACGCGAACTGCGTCGGAATCAACGCCGCGCCGAAAGCGATCAGCAACTGCCAAGTCGTGCTGGATTCATGAACGGCAGGCGTATTCGAATTGGAGATCGGATGGGCCAGCAGTAAACCAAGCACTACGAGGACAGCGATCGCGGCCAGCTTCAAAATCATAAACAGATTTTGGGTGACTGTGCCCGCGCGCACGCCGACGCAGTTGATGATCGTCAGTAACAGCAACGCCGCACAGCCCAGCAGCGCCGCGCCGAATTCGCTTGCATGCACGCCAAGCAACTCGAACAGATGGTTTGCGAAGATAAGCGCGACGGCGGCCATGCCCCCGGTTTGAATCACCAGCAGCAAACTCCAACCGTACAGAAACGCCAGCAACGGATGCATCGCTTCGCGTATATAAACGTATTGTCCACCTGACTCCGTAACTTGCGAAGACAGTTCCGCGTAGATGAATGCGCCGGCGAGCGCGATTAATCCCCCGACGGCCCACGCGCTGAGAATCAAGAGCGGTGTGTGAACTTGCTGCGCGACGACGTACGGATTGGTAAAGATGCCCGCGCCGATGATCCCGCCCATCACGATCATGGTGGCGTCGAAAAGACCAAGGCGGCGCGAAAGATGAGATTCGTTTGACGTTGAGTTGTCGGTCACTCTTTCAAGAGTTGGTTAGCGATGATCAGCTTTTGAATTTCAGACGTGCCTTCGTAGATGCGCAGCGCGCGCACTTCGCGATACAGCCGTTCGACGACAGTGCCGCGCACGAGGCCGCTGCCGCCATGAATTTGCACTGCTTGATCGATGATGCGATGAGCGGCTTCGGTCGCGAATAACTTCGCTTCGCTGGCTTCGCGAGTTGACGCGGCCGCGCCCGTATCCTTCAGATAAGCCGCCCGATAAACGAGCAGCCGTGCTGCATCGAGTTCGGTCGCCATTTCGGCGAGCTTTTCCTGAATCAATTGATGCTCCGCCAAAGGCTTGCCAAACTGCGCGCGCGATTTTGCGTGCAAGAGGCTTTCGTCCAGCGCCCGTCGCGCCATGCCACAACCCGCCGCCCCGACGCTGGCGCGAAACATGTCGAGTGTTTGCAAGCTGAGCCGCAGCCCGTCACCTTGATCGCCGATCATATCTTCGGCCGGCACTTTGCAGTTATTTAACTCGAGTTCGCCTATTGGATGAGCCGCGATCATCTCTGTCTTTTCAGCGACGGTCAAGCCGGGCATGCGCGCCGACACGATGAAGGCAGAGATTTCAGCGCGGCCGTCGGCGCGCGTGCCGGTGCGCGCGAAGATGGTATAAAAATCCGCCACGCCGGCGTTCGAGATAAAACGTTTGCGCCCGTCGATGACGTAAGTATCGTCTTCATGGCGCGCGACTGTCTTCAGGCCGGCAACATCGGACCCGGCGTCGGGCTCAGTCAAAGCGAATGCGGCGATGGCCTTTCCAGTGCGCGCCCGTGCCAGCCAGAAATCGCGCACGTGTTCCGTCGCCGCCAGGCTGATCGCGTAGCTGCCCAGGCCTTGCATGACGAAGGCAAGATCGGCCAGCGAGGATGAATACGAGAGCGCTTCGCGGATAATACACAAAGCCCGAAGATCGAAAGCCTGGCCCGGCGTCGCGACGGCGTAGCGCAGCAGATCGTTTTCGGCCAGCAACAGGACGTAGTCGCGCAGCGCCTGATCTGGATCGCGTTCATCATCGGCTGCGCGCGCTTCAATCTCGCGCTCGACAAGCTGCGCCATGCGATTCGCCAGCGCGCGATGATCGGAAGCGAAGAACGGCGTTGTTTCGATAAGTGAATTCATTTTTGGTAGTGCCATTTTTGGAGCGCGGGCATCTTGCCCGCAAAGCGCCGCAGGCGCTCACATCTTTTCGCGCTTCGCGCTCATGCGGGCAAGGATGCCCGCGCTCCATCATCAAGACCCGAATTTTGCCGGTCGCTTCTCGACAAATGACGCGTGTGCTTCTTTGAAGTCAGGCGTCTGCATACACAACGCTTGCGCGACGGCTTCGGCTTCGAGGGCCGATTCGAAGCTCATGTGCATTTCGCGATTGAGCATTTCTTTCGTCTTGGCGATACCCAACGCTGGTCCATTGGCCAGCTTCTCGGCAAAGTCGCGAGTCGTAATTTCAAGTTGGTCACGCGGTACGACACGATTATAAAGCCCGATTCGTTCGGCTTCGCCGGCGTCGATCAAATCGCCCGTCATCAAAAGCTCGGTAGCTTTCGCCAGTCCTACGACGCGCGGCAAGAGATACGTCGCGCCCATGTCCGTGCCCGCCAGGCCAACCTTGACGAAGATGAATGCAATCTTCGCGTCGTAAGCCGCGATGCGAATGTCCGAAGCCAGTGCGATGCAAGCGCCTGCGCCCGCGACCGTTCCGTTCAAGCTGGCGATGATCGGTTTCGGCAAGGCGCGCATGTTGCGAACCAATTCGCACGTCAGTCGCGTGAATTCGAGCAATCCTTCCGCGTCACTTCCGGTCAATTCGCCGATGATGTCGATTACGTCGCCGCCGGAACAAAACGCGCGGCCCGCGCCCGTGATGACCACGACGCGCAGATCATTTTCATTGCCCAGTTGCGCGATGAACTCCGTCAACTCGTGATAGACCTCGAACGTGATCGCGTTGAGCCGGTCGGGTCGATTAAGCGTGATCGTGCCGATGCCGTTCTGTTGTTCGTAAAGAAATGATTTCGGTTTGAGCATTAGTAAATTGTAAATCGTGAATCGTAAATAGATGCCGGCTATTCACGATTTACGATTAACGATTCACTAAAGGACGGCAGTCGCTTCAATCTCAATCTTGGCTCGATCTTCCAGCAGGCCTTTCACTTCGACGAGGACCATCGCCGGAAAATGTTTGCCCATGCGCGCGCGATAACGCTCGCCGATCGCTTTCATGTTCCGCCGGTATTCATCTTTGTCGGTCACGTACAAAACCAGCCGCGCGATCTGTTCAGGCTGTCCGCCCGCGGCTTGCAACACTGTCATTACGTTGGCCAGTGCCAGATCGAATTGCTCGGCAATATCATCGCTGACGATATGTTGTTGCTGGTCCCAGGCGACCTGACCGGCAATGAACAACAACCGTCCGCCTGGTTCAGCCAACACGCCGTTCGCGTAGCCGCGCGGCGCACCCAACGATTCGGGATTGATAGTGCGCAAACTCATCTTTGCTGCACGATCTCCAATTGGTTTCCGCCGGGATCGCGCACGTAAAAGCGCGCGGTTCCGGGAATGGGCCGCGGATCAGGAATGATTTCAACACCCGCGTCGCGAAATCTTTGCTCAGTTTCAGTGAGATCGGAAACTGCAAAGCAGACGTGACGAGAGCTCAAGGATGCTTCGGCGTCATCTTCGATCGACAAGTGCAATTGGTTTTCGCCAATCTGATACCACGCGCCGCTTTGGCGTGCCGCGGCCGGCTTAGGAACCTGTTCGAGCCCAAGCACCGAGCCGTAGAAATGCTTCGCCGCCTCCTCGAGCGCTGAGGGCACCGTGACGTTGACGTGATGAAGCGTTATACCCATTTGGAGCGCCGGCATCCTGCGCCCGACGAGTCGGGATTCGCGAGTCCCGACACGTCGGGACTCGCTCTTTATTTCTGCGTCCTCGCGGCAAACTCCGTCGCCACATCGTAGCGACTGTCGCGCGAAGCACCAGCATCCTTTACTTTCTCTGCCAAATACTTATTGAACTCCAGCGATTTATTTTTCGGCACGCTCAGACTTTGCCAATCGCTCGCTTTGAAATGTTTCGCGAGATAGACGATCTGACCGACGTGATAGGGGTAATGCGCGAGTTGACGATTAATGGCCTGCACAACCGTGTGATCCTGTCCGCGAATCGTCACTACCCTCATGAGATCGTCGGGCGTCAACGGTTCGAGCGCATTAAAGACAGCCTTCCAACCCCGTTCCCAATACGAAATCATGTCCGCCCTGGTCGTTTCGGGCAGCATGACAAATTCCATGTCACGATCGCGCTCAGGTTTCTCGCCGTCAGTCGTCAAAAAGTCGGTCCAGCGGGAAAGCATGTTGCCCGCCAGATGCTTCATGTTAACGGCGATGCTGTTTGATTCATCGTCGATCGTGCGGAAGAAGTCTCTTTCTTCGATTTGCCCGAACGCGCGCTCTGCCAACTTCTTGTAATAGCTAAACGTCCGCAACGCATCTTCGAGAAAATGCGCGCCGATTGATTGATCGCTCATACTTGATAACGGGGATTTTGAACTTGAACTAATCGGTAAAGATTCTTCTGACTTCGATGACGAGGCCCGGAATCACAAAAGAGTGCAGTTGATCATCGCCGGCCAACACGGCGCCTTCATCGTAGCTGTCGCCGTGCAAGGTTCGCACTTCGACGGTTTGTTGCTTTTCATCGACCAGCCAAAGCTCTCGTACGCCGAGCGCTGCATACGTGTCTGATTTCGTATTGCGATCGTAGATGGCCGAACCTGGAGAGACGACTTCGATTACTAAATCGGCCGTCGTGCGGCGCTCGGGATCGAGTCGCGCTTCCGTCTCTTTTGATAAGAAAAAAAGATCCGGCTCGAGGTAGGTGCGGGCACTGGTCCAAATCGCGGCGCGTGGCGAATAAACAGTGCCGGCATCACCAAGCCGAATGAGTTCGGCAATAATCAAGCGATTGAGACGCGCTACGGAATTATCGTGCGTGTATCCAGGAGGTGGGGTCATATAAAGAACTCCGGCAATCAATTCGAGCTTCGAGTGATCAGGCGGGTCCGGCAGCGCCCAGAATTCTTCGAGCGTGTAGGTCTTAACCAGCGGTGATGTGTTTACCCAAGCCATGTTGGCGCGATTATATCACTCTTACAGCATCCACTGATGACGATTCGGATAATAAGAGGGCGAACGATCTGGAAAACGCTTTTTGTATCTCTGGTAGCGTTCGTGCCAGTACTCGTAACGCTGATCGGATGATTTCAATTTCCGGTGCGGAATGGCGCGCAGGTGATCTTCGATCTTGTGCATATTCCGTGTACTAAAGCGCCAGTCGTAGTCGCCGAGATCATACAGACTTGTCAGCGCATAGCCCTTGATTCGTCCGCTCATGTCGATGTAAGGATCGAAGTAGCTCCACACAAGTTGCCGCAGATTGCGAAACAGAGGCTTGCGTCCGTGCAAGCCGATATCGCGCGAACGCGCAATCGATCCCCACAAACCATTCTGTTTGAAAACGAAGACGACGTGATCGAGCAAGTCCCATGATTCGATGTCCAGCAACAGCGGCGGATAATCGTGCTGCTCGAGGATGACGGCCGCGGACACGCAAGCTTCCAAACAGTGGGCCTGATTTCTTTTTACGACTTCTCGAAACGAACGCATCGTGCCGCCGTGCCGTTCCCAGTTGTAAGGCA
>CBFHBI010000177.1:0-5937 GCA_965653755.1 uncultured Blastocatellia bacterium | reverse complement strand
GCCGACAAGACACCGGCCGAATTATAATTCGCCGCTGAGAAATTCATGGCCAGTTGGTCGCGCTTCCTGGCTGTCCGCGAAACGTATCGCGGCATGACGCTCGTGCTGAATGAAGCGTTGTGGGTCAACCCGCGCTCTTCTAAGCTCGCGCCCACATCGGTCGCCAAGCTCGATCAAATCGGGGCGCTGCTCGCGAACAATCCCGACTACCAAATCACCATCGAATCGTACACCGACAACAGCGGCGATGCCTCGACGCTGGAGCAGCTGACGCAGGACCGCGCGCGAGTTTTATCAGAACGTCTAGCTTCGGCAGGCGTCGATGTTACGCGCATTCAGGCAAACGGCATGGGCAGCGCGAACCCGGTGGCGCCCAACACAACGCTCGCCAGTCGCGCTAAGAATCGAAGAACCGAAATCACGTTGGCATTGAGCGGCACACAGTGAAATGCATAGTGAGGCAACTGCTTGACTATACGGTTCTACATCGATCCGAAAAGTGGTTTACCTCATATTTACAATCACGATGTCGATGAAGCGGAGGTTGAAGAGGCGTTAGCGAATTCTGATGAGGATCGACCGGCCGCGAATAACTCGCGGATCGCAATTGGTCGCACTGAAGCGGGCCGAATTCTCCGAATAATTTATGTCCGCGACCCGAAGCCGGACAGCGTTTTCGTCATCACAGCATATCAGCTGCGGGGCAAACCACTCGTCGCGTTCCGTCGACGCCTGAGAAGAAAAACAAATGAAAAAAGTAAATCGATTTCCGAGGGGTTGGGACGAGGCTCGCGTTCAAGCTGTGCTGCAGCACTATGAATCTCAGACCGAAGAAGAGGTAGTGGCTGAAGATGAGGCGGTATTTCGGAAAAGAGACCAAGCTGTGATGGTGGTTCCAAAAGAACTAATACCGACAATTACGAAACTCATAACCCGGCGGGAAAACGGACGAAGCAAGTCAAGCGTACGCCGCTCCCACCGAGGTTAGGTCAGTCATCGGAGAAGCGACGACTCACGGCTGCTCGAGAATTCTTACTTCGTTATCGCATCGAGCATCTACCAGCACTAGAACAAATGCATATCGATAGTAGGTTGTAGACACTCAAATCCCTTGCTAGCGCAACTAGCATGACCCTTCTCGAAGCTCTTCAACTGATCGGTTACAGCCTCGGTGCCGTGCTGCCCATTTGGATGGGGTATCTGCTGTTCCGGCAGCGGCTCGGGGCGGTGCCGATTCAGCATCCGCTGCTGTCGCTCGGGCAGTGCATGGTGGGCTGGCATTCCGGGAAATTAGTCGTAACGCTGCGCAGCTTGTTCGGCGTCGAGCACGCGCAGTGGAATGTGCCGCTGCGACTCGCCAACACCATCGCGGTCATCAGCATTACTTTTTGTTATTCGCTGCTGCTGCACGTTCACATTCATCTGTGGGCCAGTTCGCATGGGCGCGATTTGAAGCGTATTGAGCGCGTCCGCATTTATCTCTGTTACATTCCCTGCCTGTTCTTGATTTTGGTGCTGCCGCCGCTTTGGCGCGGGCCATACCAGCCGATGATCGGGAAGCTATCGGTGTTCGTGCTGCCGTTCGCGGTCTGGATCGTCTATTCGCTGTCGCACATCGCAATCACAGAGTTGCTGGTGGCCCGGCGCGCATCTTCGCTGAGCGAGCGCCGGATTCTGCGCACCCTCGCATTGTCATTTCTGGTGATCGCCGCTCTGATTCTCGCTTCGCTGGGCCTGGGCCTCGGTCGCGGCACGGTCGCGGGTCAATATCTGCAGACGCTGGCGAATCTCGGCTCGCTGCTGCCGACGGCGCTGTTGACTTATTACATCTATCGCTATCGATATCTGGAATTAATCATCAAAGAGAGTCTGATCGTAGCGACGTTCGCCGCCGTCGTGCTCGCCGTGTACTTGTACGGAATTCGGAGGATTGCTGATTGGACCAACGCGCGTTACGGCTTGCGCGCGGGGGTGGTCGAAGCGATTCTGATTCTTTGCCTGACGCTGCTCGCGGCGCCGTTACGCGGATGGTTGGAGAAAAGTTTTCGTTCGCTCTTTCAACGCGAGACGGCGCTCTATCGCGACGTCGTCTCGCGGGTTAGCGGCTCAGTCGGGAAGTATCGTTCGCTGGCAGACTTGTCGCGTGCGAGACCGACCCAACCCGCGAACGCGTTGTCAGTGCGGCGCGACAAGATCGCGCTTGAATCGCCCGATGGACACGAGCGCGAAGCGTCTGGCGCGGCCCCCGACAATAAAGCGCCGCAAGAGTCTGCCGCGATTGACGATTCTGCCTCATCGAGTGACCTCGGCTACGACCTCGCCTATCCATTGACGCGCGAAGATCACAATCTTGGCTTTCTATTGATCGAAGCATCGCCAAACGCCCTTACGCCGGACGTGCGCGCGGTGCTCGAGGTGCTCGCGGGCCAGATTGCGGACGCCGTCGAAGATTATCGGTTGATGGAAGAGAATGTCCGTTTTGAGCGAAAGGTAGCGGCAGGCGAGCGGCTCGCGGCGCTGGGCCAGATGGCCGCGACGGTCGCACATGAAGTGAAGAATCCGCTTTCAGCAATCAAATCGATCGCCCAGGTAATGATCGAGGATGAAGATCTTAATCAGCAGCACGCGCGCGATCTGACTTTGATCGTCGGCGAAACTGATCGCCTCAGCAAGAGTGTCACGCAGTTGCTCAGTTTCGCGAGCAAGCAGCCTCCATCGACGCTTCCTTGCGACGCCGCCGAACTGGTGCGCAGCGTGGCCGCTTTGTTTCGCGCCGATGCTCTGGAACGCGATATCGAGTTGCAGTATCAAGTGAATGGCACTGCGAAATTGAATGGAGTGCAGACCGCGGCGGTGCGCGACGCGCTATCAAATTTAGTTTTGAATGCATTGCAGGCGACACCTTCTAAAGGACAAATTACAATCGCGTCACTGCTGAATGATGGGTTTATCACGTTTTCCGTTTCCGACAACGGCCCCGGCATATCTGATGATTTGCGCGCCAAGATTTGGGAACCCTTCTTCACCACACGACAGAGAGGCACCGGTTTAGGGCTGGCGATCGTTCGCAAGCGCATGGAAGAGGCCGGCGGATCCGCGCATCTCATCGCTGCGAACAACGGTCGCGGAGCGACGTTCGAATTGAGAATCCCAATTCAGACATCTGTAGGGGCAGGGCTGGTCCCTGCCCGTTCTTAACGACAGACGGGCGAGGACAAGCCTCGCCCCTACAGGAAACAATGTTAGGAACTTTCATGCGCCGCTTGCGTGTCATCAACGAGCGTCCGCCTTGCCTGCGAGCAATCGCAATCTTCAGATAAATTGTAAAGGAGAGTAATAAAATGTTTTCAAACAAAGACCGTGTCTTGTGTCTTCTGTTCGCCATGATTGTCTGCGCGCTGGGCGTCACACAATCGGCGCTGGGCCAGGACAGTAGTGCAGCGCCAAAACCTGCAGTTCGGATTGATGAGACGAATCTTGATACAGAGCTGTATTTGATCGTTGGTTCGAACGAGCGCAACTCGGAGACGCCGCTGGCGACATCGCTCGATAAAGTCAGCAAACAGCTTCACGCGACTTTACCGTTTAAGAATTACAATCTGGTCGCGACGTTACTCAATCGAGTGAAGAATGACGGGCACCTGAAACTGACCTGGATCGGTGGATCGCTGTTGGCGCCAAACGCCGCGCTGCAATATCGTCCGACCTTCAGCGAGTTTTCGATCGGTCATGTGAAGTTAGTTGACAGCGACACTGGCCCAGTCGTACAGATGATCGCATTCAGCTATGGCGCGCGGTTCCCGATTCAAACCGGGACCACCATGTCTGCCTCTGGCGCGAACGTGCCGCAATTCGAATATCAAAACACTGGTTTGACCACCGATATCAGCATCAAGCAGGATGAGCCCGGAGTTGTCGGCACGCTCAACGTTGGGCCGTCGGGCGATGCCTTGATAATCGTGGTGTCAGCCAAGCGGGCGCCAAAGTAAGGAGCGCGACGCCTCGTTCGTGGCACGCGATGCGCAAGCAAAACTCCTCGAAAAGTATTAAACTCACGAGGAGTCAAGATGAAGACCTTGCGTTTATTAATCGTTGATGACGAAGAGGCTGCGCGATATGGAATCAGGCGCGCGCTGGAAAGTCTCGGCTACGAAATGGCCGAAGCGGAGAGTGCAGAATCAGCGCGCGCATTGATGGCTGAGGCGCAATTCGATCTGTTACTGCTGGACGTAAATCTTCCTGGCATCAGCGGGCTTGAATTTCTTTCACAACTGCAAAGCCAGCCCGAATCACCTTTAGTAATCATCATCACCGCGCACGGTTCTGAGCGGCTGGCAGTTCAAGCCGTGAAGAGCGGCGCCTACGATTACATCTCAAAGCCTTTCGAGCTCGACGATTTGCGGCTGGTCGTCAAGAACGCATTCGAAACGATCAAGCTGCGCCGTGAGAATGAATCGCTGCGACGGCGCATCGAGATCGAGAGCTCGCAACGCGGCTCGTTGCTGGGCAATTCGAAGGCGATGCAAGAGGTGCGCGCGATGCTCGACAAAGTCGCGGACACAGACGCGACGGTTCTCGTGCGCGGCGAATCGGGCACGGGAAAGGAATTGGTCGCCCGCGAACTGCACGAGCGCAGCAGCACGCGCAGCAGCGGCGCGTTCGTCGCGGTGAACTGCGCCGCGCTGCCGACCGAGCTGATCGAATCAGAGCTGTTTGGCCACGAAAAGGGCGCATTTACGGGGGCTGCCGCGCGCCGCAAAGGAAAATTCGAACAGGCGAATGGCGGCACCTTGTTCCTCGATGAGATCGGCGACATGAGCGCCAACGTGCAGGCCAAACTCCTGCGCGCGCTCGAAGATCGAAGGATTGAAAGACTCGGCGGCGATGAATCGATTCCCGTCGATGTGCGAATCGTGAGTGCGACGCATCGCGCGCTGGAAGAAGAGATCGAGACCGGAAATTTCCGCGCCGATCTTTTTTATCGGCTGCGCGTCGTGACGATCGACATTGCGCCTTTGCGCGAGCGGCGCGAGGACATCCCCGCGCTCGCGGCGGCGTTCGCGCGTGCGGCCGCCGAGCGCCACAACTTGGCGGAACGGGTCGTCGGGCGCGACGCGCTGAAACGATTGATGGAGTACGATTGGCCCGGCAACGTTCGCGAATTGAAGAATGTAATCGAGCGCGCCTCGATCATGTGCGAGAGCGATGAATTGACGGCTGCCGCGATCGATCTCCCGCACCGAAAGAACGTCGAACCTTCAACCAACGGCAATCTTTTGGTGCCGTACACCAACGACTTTCGTGATGATCGGCGTGAATTCGAGAGACGTTACATCGCGCGATGTTTGGAAGAGAGCGGAGGCAACGTAACACGGGCGGCTTCCATTCTGGGTATGCATCGCCAATCGTTACAGCACAAGTTGAGAGAGTTGGGACTCGGACGTCGTTACGTCGCCGTGGGCGGCTCCGACGCAGGAGAAGCATGACAGGTGAAAGCTAAACTCGACGCAATCCTCAAAACCGAACAAGCGGAATATCTCGATAATTTGTTGCCGGCGAGCGATGAATTGCTTGCCGAGATGGAAAGCTACGCCGCCGAGCATCGCGTGCCGATTGCGGATCGCGAAGTCGCGAGATTTTTGGAGATAGCGGCGCGGTCAATCAGCGCAAAGTGCGCGCTCGAATGTGGCATGGCAATCGGTTATTCGGTAATTCATCTGCTCCGCGGCATGGGCGATGACGGACGAGTTATCACAATCGATCCAAGCGACGAAATGATCAGCCGCGCCGGTGAATATCTTGGGCGAGCCGGTCTGCGCGAGCGCACGCAGATCGAAAAAGGGTACGCCCTCGATGTCATTCCGCGCTTGAACGAGAAATTCGATCTTCTTTTCATCGATGCGGTGAAGGAAGAATCTCGCGGCTATCTCGATCTTG
>CBFHBI010000176.1:0-5943 GCA_965653755.1 uncultured Blastocatellia bacterium | reverse complement strand
CCTCAAGGATCAATACGGCTACTCGGCGGGCGGCGCGGATTGGGTATTCGACGTGTCTCCCAGCGTCACAGTCAGCGCAAACTTCTTCGGCACGTTTTCGAATGCGCGTTTGAACGATAGTCCTTTCGCCTTGCCGGCTGCATTTACGAGCGGCAAGTATCCGAATGCGATTGCGGGAACCACTTTCCAGCCGGACTTCAATAATCCGGACCAGGGAAGACGCAATCGCGTGCTGGTCGAGTCGGTGAGATTGGCCCACGAAGTAAACGATCGGGTCTCTTATTCGATCGCTTACCAACACGTCGGCGCCAAACGCCGAAATTACAACGGCAGTCAAATCGATCCGAAATTCGCCGCGTTTTATCCATTTGGCGACTTTGCCTTCATGAGCATTAACAACGGCGGCACGGACACAATCGACGCGCGCACGAACCTGAGACTTGGACGTCACAATCTCGCCACCGCCGGATTTGAATACGAGCACGACACGATCTTCCAGTCATCGACGCCGTCGTTCGGCGCGGTCAACAACACCACCGATCGACAGCAAACGTTTGCGCTGTTTGGCCAGGACCAGATGTTTTTCCTCAACGACCGTCTGCAAATGTCGTTCGGCGTTCGCGGCCAGACCTTCTCGGTGCGAGCTGCCGATCGTCCCGGGTTTCTCACGAGTGTTACTCCGCAGAAGTCGCTCACCGGCGATGGATCGATTGCCTATTTCATTCGCTCGTCGAATACGAAACTGCGCGCGCATGTCGGCAACGGATTTCGCGCGCCCTCATTGTTTGAACGGTTCGGCGAAGGAACATTTGGATCAGCTGGCTTCGTCCGATTCGGAGATCCGACTTTGCGGGCAGAACAATCGATTAGCGTCGATGCCGGATTCGATCAACGTTTGGCCAATGACCGCGCGCTTTTTGGCGCGACCTATTTCTACACCCACCTGCAGCGGACGATCGCGTTTCGCAGCTTCAAGGTCGATCCGCTCGGCGTGGGACGAGTCAGCGGCTACGTCAACCAACCCGGCGGCATTTCGCGGGGAGTCGAAACTTACGCAGAGTTCGCGCCGTGGCGGCTCGGGAATGTGCGCGCGTCCTACACTTACACCAACAGCGATCGTTTTGTTTTGGGCGGCGGCATTCAGCCCGAGTATGTAATTCCGAAACATCTCTTCGGATTTGATTTCAGCCAACACTATCGCGCTTTTCAAATTAACTTCGATCTAAATCGAACTGGCGCGTATCTGGCGCCCGTCTTCGAAAACAATTTTCCGTTCCGCATGGCCGAGCTGACCTTTCCCGCCTATACGAAGGCCGACCTGTTTGGTAGTTACGAGCGGAGGATTTCGGAACGCGCCGCAATCACGCTGTTCGCCGGCGCGGATAACTTGTTCGCTGCGAAGTATTTTGAAAATGGATTTCGCGCGCCCGGATTTACCGCGCGCGGAGGCGTGAATGTGAGATTTCGATAGGCACCTACGGCCAGTAAGCGGCTTGCCGCTCCCCAGTGCGGAAAGGCTCGGCCTTTCCGCGAACCTCAACGTCTTGAGGAGGCTGTGCCTCCGCTGAGGCGTAGCCTCAAAAGGGAAATTCAGCGTCTACGGTAAGGCAAGCCTTACCGCCCTGGACAGCGGCAAGCCGCAATGCGCAAAATCAATCGCGGCCGCCCAGCAGTCCGCCGATCAGGAATACTACTCCCAACAGGCAGTGCACGATGTGATCCATCCTGCCGAACTCCAGCGTTCCCGGAATCACTTTCCAGAGTTTGCTGTCTTCCATCATCATGCCGGCAATCGTCGAAGCACCCGGATGGCCCAAAACAAAGCCAACGACGCCTAAGAGCAAGTAAACGAGTCCGAAGACGATACAAAATCCGCGCGCCGCGCTGGCTGATCCGGCGAAGCCGAAATACAAAGCGATCAAGCCGGAGATGATATGAACCGCATTGTGGGCGAGACTTAAGTGCGTCCCTAAAAATCCTGGCATCACAAAACCCGCGATGCCCACCAGCACAAACACGACGCCCAGAATCTTACAAACCAATTTAGCCATTGATCGTTTTTCCTCCTGCGAAACGTAATGGGCCTATCAATGCATGAGCCCGTCTCAACAAAGGTTACCCGATATTGCGGCGAACTTTACTGCAGTTCGCCGACAACCATCAATGTTCTATATACGTTGTCCCTGGAACGCGCGGATTGTACCTCAAAGTAACAAAATATTGACAAGCTTTTTTTGGATTAAACGTGCTGATCGTAGTTTTAATCTTCAAAGTACTGGGAGTATAATGCGCTCCACAACAAAATATATTTTCAAGGGGGTAGCGACCATGAAGTTCTTCGTCGCCGTCTTTCTTGTCCTGACAATCCTCAGCTCGGGAGCTGTGACTTTAGGGCAAAATCCGCCACGAAGGACGAAGCAGACGTCTGCCCCACAGCCGAAGAGCGACACCATCAAGATTTGTCAGGGCGTTCCCGTTCCCGATGGCTACGTCGTCGTCGCATACATGACTTCGGCGGCATGTCCTCATGGCGCCTACCTTTTGAAGAAACAAGCCGAGTACGAAAAATCTATCGGCAGCGGCAACGCTGGGACGCAAACTGGAAATGCCACCCGCACAACTACTTCAGGTAATAGACAGGCTTCATCTGCAAGTAATGGATCGTCATCAGGAACGAAACCGGCCTCTAGTGCCTCACCATCATCTGCGCAAATTGGATCGACTGTGACGCGTCCGCGGCGTGTCGCTTCAGACGCGCAAAATGCGAACGTTGCGCAGAATGCATCTGTGGCTCAGAACACGGCCCGCGGATCGGCGCCGGCTCAAATCCAGGATCCGAGTCAATCACAAGATACGAACGATGGGCCGCAAGGTCCGCCGGCGCTCCTTGGGGGTGACTCGGCGCGCCCGCTCAAGCCGCCGACGCTAAAGGACGCCGGCGCTACGTCAGCGACTGCAACTAATTCTGTCGATGCTACTGCGGCGTCAAACGGTCCCGAAGAAGTTGGCGAAGGCGATGTCGTGAAGGTCAATACGTCTTTGGTGACCGTGCCCGTTAGCGTGCTGGATCACCAGGGCCGATTTGTGGCGAATCTCCAGCGTGACGACTTTCGCATTTTCGAAAACGGCGTCGAGCAATCGATCGCTTACTTCGAACCGGCAGACAAGCCGTTCACCGTGGCACTGCTGTTGGACACTTCGGCCTCGACGCACTTTCATCTCGAGGAGAGTCGCGAGGCCGCAATTGAATTCGCGAAACAGCTCCGTCCGCAGGATCGCATGCTGGTCGTGACCTTCAATGATGAAGTTTTATTGCTGACTCCGAATGCGACGAACGATCTCAAAACGGTTGAGAACCTGATCGATGAATATGCCAACACCGGCAGTTCCACGCGGCTTTATGACGCAGTGCATTTAACCATTCGCGAACGCTTGAATCAGATCAAAGGCCGCAAGGCGATTGTGCTCTTCACGGATGGCGTGGACACGTCGAGTCAGCAGGCGTCGTATCAAAGTACTTTGCGCGAAGTCGAGGAACTCGACGCGCTCATTTATCCAGTTCAATACGACACGACGGACTACGCGCGCTCGATGCAAGCGCCGACGAGTACGGTCACCGTCGTGACGACGACGCATGGAATCTTCGGCACGAAGACTTCGCAGCAAACTTACAACGTGCCGGCGAACAACGGTGTGCCGGCGCCGGGGACGTCGAAGGCTGAATATGATCGTGCGGACAGGTATCTGCACGCGCTGGCTGACGAAACGGGGGGCAGACTCTATCAGGCGAATGACACCACGCAACTTGCCCAAGCATTTTCGCGAATCGCGGAAGAGTTGCGACGCCAATACAGCATCGGCTATTACCCAAAGTCAGATAATCCGGACGATAATGCGCGGCGCGAAATTAAAGTGCGCGTGAAGCAGCCGAATCTGGCGGTGAAGGCGCGCGATAGCTACACAAAGTCATCGGGTGCAACGCCTAAGCAGTAGTGGGAAAACAACAGCTACGCGAATCGTTTAGAGGCGGGCTACCGCCCGCCTTGGCGGGCAAGGATGCCCGCGCTCCATCAAGGAGGTCGTATTATGTTTGACCATTCGACACGAACCGCACGTCTGCGAGGCGGACTCGTCAAGACGCTTACTATTGTCAGTCTTAATTTGGCGATCGCAATCACTGCCTCCGCCTACACGCTCGTCTTGCGTGATGGCCGGCGCATGGAAATTCCTGACGAGTTCATTCTCACCAGGACAACCTTGACGTACGAGATTTCGCCCGGATTCAATCAGACGTTGCTGGTGACACTGATCGATATTCCGGCGACCGAACGCGCGAACAACGAATCGGCGGGCAGCTTCTTCGGTCACAAAGAGCAGACAAGTAGCGCGGCTACGAATCAACCAGCCGTCGGCCCAGCCGTTCGGACTCTAACCAATCTCGATCTCGACGCGGCGCGTCAGCGGCGAGTTGAGAGCGAGCAGGCGTACGAAAATCGCCGCAAGCAATTAGGACTGCCGACGCTCGAAGAATCGCGCCGCCGTCAGGATGCAGAGGCGGCGGAGATGACCGCAATGGCCCGTGAGAAGGCCGAGGCGAATGCACGTGACGAGGCATACTGGCGTGGACGCGCGCGCGAGCTGCGCAACGAGATCGCCATGGTCGATTCGCAGATCGGTTACCTGCGTGGCCGTATCTACGACGCGAACGAGACTGCGATGCAGAATCGCAGCTACACTGAGATATATCCTTGGCGCAATGGTCCATGGTTTCCGAATGGCGGCGGCCTTCCGAATCCGCGCAACCGGACTGCACGTCCAATCCCTGGCCTGGGACTGCCGAACATCTATGGATACCCAAACATTTACGGCTATCCGAACATTTATGGCTATCCAAATATCTATGGTTATCCCAATGGCTACCCCGGCACGTATGGCTATCCGCCCTATGGATATCCGAACGGTTCAATTAATAATCCGCCGTATCAATCAGATCCAACCGAACTCAATAGCCGGCTCGACGATTTGCTCGTGAAGCGCCAGGGCCTGGCAATGCAGTGGCGGCAATTGGAGAATGATGCGCGCGACGCGCGCGTGCCGCAGGTTTGGTTGGAACCCTGAAACCCGGTTTCGAGTTTTGAGTTTTGAGTTTCGAGTTTGGGGGCTGATTGGCGATAATGAACTCGAAACTCAGAACGCGAAACTCGAAACTATGAGCGATTGGGAAACCGTCATCGGGCTGGAAGTTCACGCCCAACTAAGCACTGAATCAAAAATTTTTTGCGGCTGTTCGACGCAGTTTGGTTCTGAGCCGAATGCGAACACGTGTCCGACATGTCTCGGATTGCCGGGCGCGCTGCCGGTTTTGAATCGGCGGGTCGTCGAGTTGGGCGCCCGCGCCGCGCTCGCGCTCGGCTTGCACGTCAACGAGCGGTCCATCTTCGCGCGCAAGAATTATTTTTATCCCGATCTCCCGAAGGGCTATCAAATCTCGCAATACGATCAGCCATTCTCAGCCAACGGCACTCTCGAAATCATGACGGCTGAGCGCGACGAAGCGGGTCATGTACACGAGTGGCGGCCGATGACTGTCCGCATTACGCGGTTGCATCTCGAAGAAGACGCCGGCAAAAACGTGCATGAAGGACTGCCGGATGTCGATCGCTATTCTTATATCGATCTGAATCGCGCCGGTGTCCCGCTCGCGGAGATTGTGACAGAGCCTGACTTTCGTTCTTCGTGGGAAGCATATGATTACGTTAATCATGTGCGACGTGCGCTGCAATGGGTCGGCGCGTCGGACGCGGACATGGAGAAGGGAAATCTGCGTTGCGAAGCGAACGTTTCGGTACGCCGCCAGGGCGATACGACTTTCGGACCTACAGTCGAATAGAAAAATCTTAACTCAGTTCGTTTTATGCAGAAGGCGATTGAGTTCGAAGTCGA
>CBFHBI010000175.1:0-5945 GCA_965653755.1 uncultured Blastocatellia bacterium | reverse complement strand
CATCGCCCCGCTGATGTTTCCGTCCTGCCAAAGCGGCGACGCGTAGGCGTCCATATAACGCTCGCGGCCGTCGCCGCACTGTGTCGTGATTTCCGCCCCGCTCTCTTCGCCCGTCAGCGCGCTCTGCAACATCGACTGCGCTTCCTCGTGCGATTCAGCGCCGACAAAGGTGCAGAAGTCGCGGTTGAGCACCACCGATGGCGTGAGTCCTGTGCCAATCTCTGCGCGCTTATTCATCCAGGTGACGCGCAGCTCGCTGTCGATCGTATAAATTTCTGCCGGCGCAAGATCGACGAGGCTGGCCAACGACGCCCGATGCTTGTTTGCATCGCGCTCCGCATTTCTCAATTCTGAAATGTCGCGCGCGATCACCAGACAGTTTGAAACTCGATCGCCATTCCGCAGCCTCGGCGGGATGACGCGGACCAGCAATTGTTTGTTCGGATCTCGCTTGAGCGGAATTTCGACTTCGACCGGTGTAGATCGTTCCAGCGCCCGATCGACCATGCATTTGCCTTCGTCAACGTGCCAGAACATCTCACAGCAGCGACGGCCCATGAGAAATAGTCTTTGCGCCGCTTCCAGCCGTTCTGCCGCATGATTCATCCGCATCAGCCGCCGGTCTTCGCCGAAGACGTAAACCGCATCCGAAGTCGCATCGATCATCGACTCCCAGATGTGCTCGGACGCGACATACTTCGAGCAAAGCGCGGTCTGCGCGTCGAGTTGACGCTTGAGCGTAGCCATGGCGTCAGGCGTAATTGTTGACACGGAGAAAATGGAGTCGGGATTGGTACTCATTTGCTTGCTTATTTCCTGAGGGAGAGACGTGCGCCTCCCAAAAAACACTTTTGACGGGGACCACAACCCTTGAGGATCGTGAGGCGCGGATGCTGGCAATGCCCAGACACCCTCGCTTTACGGCGGGCTACCGGCGCCCGTCGTTAAGAACAGTTATACACTGTAAACCAGTGTTGATTCAAGCAAAATAAGGCTGGAAAATCTTCGAGCGAGGTGTAAATCCTGTTTGGCGCAAGAAGATGGCAAGAGTATTCTGATCCGCCAAACGGCTAGGGGGCGTCGCCGCTCAGAAAATTCCAGAAAGGGATTAGAGTTAGTCCTAATCAATTACTGATTTGAAATGAAAAACAAGTTGTCAGCAAAACAAAGTGAAGAACTCATCGACACGCTGAGAGCCCGCTTCGAAAAGAATATGAAGCGCCACAAAGGTCTTCAGTGGGCCAACGTGCAGACACGCCTGGAAGCGAATCCGGCGAAACTTGGCTCGCTGGTAGAAATGGAAAGTACCGGTGGCGAACCGGACGTGGTTGGACTTGATAAGCAGACTGGAGCATACATTTTCTACGATTGCTCGGCGGAAAGCCCGCAGGGTCGCCGCAGCCTCTGTTACGACCGCGACGCGCTCGAGTCACGAAATGAGCACAAGCCGAAGAATAGCGCTCTTGAGATGGCTGCGGCCATGGGCATCGAGGTGTTAACAGAAAAGGAATATCGGGAATTGCAGAAGCTTGGAAATTTTGATCTGAAGACTTCGAGCTGGGTGAAAACACCGGCCGAGATCAGAAAACTCGGTGGCGCCCTTTTTTGCGATCGACGCTACGATACGGTCTTCACTTATCACAACGGCGCAGATTCTTACTACGCAGCTCGAGGATTTCGAGGCGCCTTAAGGGTGTGAACGTTTGTTTTGAATCTTCCAACTTAACCCCGGCGAGAAAAGCTTTATCTTATTCGACGGTCACGGACTTCGCTAGATTACGAGGTTGATCGACGTCGCAACCGCGCCGCACGGCTATGTGGTAAGCCAAAAGTTGCAGCGGGATGATCGAAAGGATTGGCGAGAGCAGATCGCTCGATGAGGGAATCTCGATTACGTGATCGGAAACTACCGAGGACATCGAATCGCCCTCAGTCAAGACCGAAATGACGATACCTTCGCGGGCTTTCACTTCCACTATGTTTGAATGCGTCTTTTCGTAGCGCAGTTCCGAAGCGCGATTGCCGGCTTCGCGGGTGTTGATGAACATCACCGGCAGCCGTTCATCGATCAGAGCATTCGGTCCGTGCTTCATCTCTCCCGCCGGATAACCTTCCGCGTGAATATATGAAAGTTCTTTCAACTTCAGCGCGCCCTCTAGCGCGATCGGAAAGTTGATGCCGCGGCCGAGATAGAGAAAATCCGTCGAGCGGAAAAATTCTTTCGATAGATCCTCGATGGCGTCCGCGTCATTCAGCAGGTGCTCCATCTTCACCGGCAATTCCGCGAGTTGCTGCGCATGATGCCGGCTCTCTTCCGGGGTGAGCGTGCCGCGCAATTGGCCCAGATACAATCCAAACAAATAAAGAGCGATCATTTGGGCCGTGAAAGCTTTGGTCGAAGCGACACCAATCTCTGGTCCCGCGTGCGTCAGGATTGTGCCGTCGGCTTCGCGCGTAATCATCGAACCCTGCACGTTACAAATCGACAGCACATCGCCGTCGCGTTCTTTGATCTCGCGCAAAGCTGCGATGGTGTCGGCGGTTTCGCCCGACTGTGAAATCACCAGCAGCAGCGTGTTCTTATCAACGACCGGGTTGCGATAACGAAACTCGGAAGCATAATCGACATCCACGTTGACGCGCGCGAGCTGCTCGATCATGTACTTTCCGGCGATGCCCGCATGCCATGATGTGCCGCACGCCGCAATCCTAATCGACGTGTAGCGACGGAAATCGTTCTCGGTGAGGTTCTTCATGTTGTCGAGGAACACCCGGCCCGTATCAAGCGAGATGCGGCCCTCGACGGTTTCGCGGACGGCCCGCGGCTGCTCGTAAATTTCCTTGAGCATGAAATGTTTGAAGCCGCCCTTTTCCGCCTGAATCGGGTCCCAGGTGATCCGCTGACGATGCGGCATCAAAGGATTGCCGGTGAAATCTGTGACGCGCACGCCGTCTTTCGTCATGATCGAAATCTCTCCGTCACCGAGGAAGAAGACGTCTCGCGTGTGTTCGAGAATTGCCGGAACATCGGAGGCCACGAAGAACTCGCCGTCGCCGATACCAATGACGACTGGCGGGCCCAGGCGCGCCGAGATGATCGTGTCCGGTTCATCCGCGTAAATGATCGACAGCGCAAAAATCCCGCGGAGTTGCTGCACGGTGTTACGCACCGCGACTTCGAAACTGTCGCCTTGTTTTAGGCGCTCTTCGACGAGGTGGGCGACGACTTCGGTGTCCGTTTCGGTTACAAACTGGTGGTCTTTCGACTTTAGATCGTCTTTGAGATCGAGATAGTTTTCGATGATGCCGTTATGAACCACGACTACGCGGCCGGTGCAGTCGCGATGCGGATGCGCGTTCTCTTCCGTGGGCCGGCCGTGCGTGGCCCAACGCGTGTGGCCAATGCCATAGGTGCCGTCGACCGGCTTCTGCCGCAGGACGTCCTCAAGATTGCGCAATTTACCCGACGCACGCTGAATCTTCAGGTGATGATTTTCATCGACGACCGCAATGCCGGCTGAATCGTAGCCACGGTATTCCAGCTTGCGCAGACCGTCGATGATCAGCGGGACGACTTGTTTGTTTCCAACGTAGCCAACAATACCACACATGTCAGTTAAGCAGCGAACCGTAAGCAGTGAGCAGTCGATTACTCTTCCGTCAGTTTCTTCTTTGGTTTAGCCGGCACACCAGCGACCAATGTGCGCGGCGGCACGTCTTCGATCACAACTGAGCCAGCGGCGGTTACGGAACCATCGCCGACATTCACCGGTGCGACCAACATCGTGTCTGAGCCAATCCGCACGTTATCGCCGATGATCGTCGGATTTTTATGCCGGCCGTCATAATTGCAGGTGACGGTGCCTGCACCAATGTTCGTATGCTCGCCAATCGTGGCATCACCGAGATAGGTTAAGTGCATCGACTTCGTGCCGCGGCCGATGGTCGATTTCTTGACCTCGACGAAGTTGCCGACAACCGCGCGTTCATTCATGCGCGCGCCCATGCGTAGATGTGCAAATGGCCCGATCGAACAATCATCGCCGATGTCAGAATCGACGATGAGGCAATGGTCCTTGATGGTGACTCGATTGCCCAGGCGGGAATTAACGATGCGCGATCCCTGGTGCAGTTCGCATCCTTCACCGATCGCTGACTGTCCCTCAACGTGAACGTCCGCGTGCAGAATGCAATCACGACCGATTTGCGATTCACTGCTAACGTAGGCGTGCGACGGATCGACGAAGGTGACGCCCTCATCCAGCATCAGTCTCCGTATCGTTCGTCGTCGCATGAGGTTCTCGAATTCCGCTAGCTCGGCGCGCGTGTTGATGCCGGAAACCTCACGAACGTCTGCGTGCAGAAAGAGACTCACGCGCTCATGATTGTTCTTAAGAATAGCGGGGACATCCGTTAGATAATATTCGCCTTGACTGTTTTCCGGACGTACGCGCTCGAGCGCGGGAAACAACTTGCTGCTGTCGAAGCAGTAAATGCCGGAATTGATTTCGCGAATCTGGCGCTCTTCATCAGTCGCGTCCCTTTGCTCGACAATTCTGCGAAATGCTTTTGCCTCGTCGCGGACGATGCGGCCGTAGCCGGTTGGATTTTCCATTCGCACCGAGAGAATCGTGCAAGCAGCTTTTTCAACTTGGTGCATCTCGAGCAAGCCGCAAAGCGTTTCAACTTTTACCAGCGGAACGTCGCCTGACAAAATTAGAACAGTTGAGTCTCCCGCAGCGAATACTTGCTTGGCCGCAATCACAGCGTCGCCGGTGCCTCTTTGTTCAACTTGATGGATGAAGCTGGCGGGAGAATCGTTTAAGACTTCTGAAACAGCCGACCGGACCTGCGGAGCCTGATGACCAACCACAACATAGATTCCGCGCGGCTCAAGCTTCGCAGCGGTGCGGCAAACGTGTGCAATCAACGGACGGCCGTCGAGCTTGTGCAAGACCTTTGCGATATTCGACTTCATCCGCGTGCCGAGTCCGGCCGCGAGAATCAGAACATCGACAGGCTTGTTTCGGTTGATTGATGACGTTGACATGCGATGTTAGTTTGCGCACAGTTCAGCCGTAGCGACCTGGCGGCCGATGTTTCTGCCGGCACAGTCGATCGCCACGCGGGCCAGACGCTCAGAGTTGTGACGAACCATTTCTCCCGCGTCAAGCAGGTCAGCGCGGACTACCTCAATTCCAGCGTCACACGCCTCGGCGTGCGCTGTCTTCGGCAGCAGCACTTGCACTGCTCCATCTGCGGCATAGGTTCGCTCTTGCTGAGGAGTAATAGCGCGATCGTTAACGACGGCGTAATCGAAGTGAATTTGCGGCGCGTAACTTCGTACCGTCGCCAGATGTTCGCGAAACCCGTAGCCGTCCGTCTCGCCGGGTTGGGTCATCAAATTAGTAATGAAGACTTTCGTGGCGTGGGATTCGCCAATCGCATCAGCTAACTTCGCCACGAGCAGATTCGGAAGGATACTGGTGTAAAGCGACCCAGGTCCCACCGTTATCAAGTCCGCTGCTTTGATCGCGTCGAGCGCTTCGACTAAAGGCAAACACTCTTGCGGTACCAGCCGCAAACGGCGAATCTTCGAGCGCGCGGCCGTTATCTGCGTCTCGCCATGCACTTCGCGGCCGTCTTCCAGTTCTGCCACCAGGCGAACATCACTCACGGTCGCGGGAAAAATATGGCCCTTGCTCGCTAACACTTCTGAAGATAACCGCACAGCTTCAACAAAGTCGCCGGTAACATCCGTCAGCGCGGCCAAAAACAAGTTTCCAAAGCTGTGTCCGCCGAGATCGCCCGAGCCGCGAAATCGATAACGGAACAAACGCGCCAGCAGCGTTGAATCTTCCGACAGCGCGATCATGCAGTTGCGTATGTCCCCCGGGGGAAGCATCTGCAATTCATCGCGGAGCCGGCCAGAACTGCCACCGTCG
>CBFHBI010000174.1:0-5992 GCA_965653755.1 uncultured Blastocatellia bacterium | reverse complement strand
TGACCCGCGATTAACTCGCTCGGTTTGATTGCCGGCACCGGAACTGGTCCTCCGATCACCTGCAGCACCGAAAGTCCGGTTTCGCCGTCAAGTCCAATCAGACGGGCCCGAAACTTTTGTCCATCGCCGGTAATCACCGTCAAGTCGGGTTGAGGTCGCGGCAGGAGTGTCAATGACGATGTGGCTGCGGTCGCCGCTGCTCTTTGCGCGTCCGTTCGCCCAGCGGCCGGCATCACAGTTTGAGTCAATTCGATTTCGGCAACTGCCTGCGGCAAGCGCGCGGCAATCGTGTGTCCGTCGCCCAGAACCCAACCTGCGAGGATACTCGCGTGCGCATCGGTCATCAGAGTCTGCGGATCGATGTTTTCGATGGTCACGTTTTCGCTGGATTGTCGCTGTAATAGCCGCAACAGTTTCACGCCGGTGAGACGATGAACGATGGTTACAACTTGAGGCGCCGCCTGATTGCCATTCGGGACAACGGTCACTCGAGCCGGTAGCTCTTGCGGCTTGCGCGCGGGCCGGCGCTGCATCCGCTCCGGTGAAGGAGTCTGTCCGGGAGCCACAATCGTCGCCGCGCCTGGCGTCGTGACGCTTGATTGCCCAAAGGCGCTCAGCCCGCAAGCGACGACAACCAAGGCAACGCCAACGACTCGAAGTAAAAAACCATGGGTCATAATTTGATTAATGCTTACCAGTCTTTTGTATTTGTCATGCTCGCCGGTACGCGACTGTCCGTCAGACGCTGCGAGCCAAAACTGATCGGCGGCAATTGGATCTTGCGCGTGCCGCCATGTTCGTCGTACATCGTGACGACCATCGGCCGCATAGGGGCCGTCAGCGAAACCCCGCCTGCCGGATCGATCATGCGCACCTGCTGAGCACTTCTGGTGTTGAGATCAACAGCGAGTGGCATGTCGGCGACCAGCTTAGGAAAATTCTTAACTGCGCCGTTTGAGTGCTTAATTTTTTCACCGCCGTTATTGTCAGCCATTGCTCCATCACTTGACGGAGGATTTGAATCGGTTGGCGAGACAATCGGAATCGGAGTGACCGGGGGAACAGTCACAACCTTCTTCTCTGACGCGACGGTACTATTCGACCGCCTGTTTTGGTTAATGAAAACCGCCGCACTTACAGCGATCACCACTACCGCTGCAACAGCGATCGCGGGCGTGCTCATCACAAAACGAAAAATGAAAGGCTGCTTCGGCAAATCGCGCTCGCGAGCGATCCGCGCGCGCAGGCGCATTTCAAAATCTGCCGGCGCCGTCACCGGTTGCAAGCCGCCGACCAGCTCGCGCAGACGCGCACGCTCGTCTCGGAACGTCGCGCAAGCAGCGCAGACGGACAGATGCGCTTCACTCCCGGCGCTGAAAGATTGGCGCAGCTCCGAATTGTCGATTTCCTGCCGCACTTCGCGGCACACGTTCCCGTTCATATTCACCACCTAAACATAATTGCGCATCTTGTCGCGCAAAAAATTTCGCGCACGATTGATGCGCGACTTAACCGTTCCTTCGCTTGTCTGCAGAATCGCAGCGATCTCGTCGTAACTCTTCCCTTCCACGTCGCGCAGCACCAGCGGCGCGCGATATTTTTCCGGCAGGGTGCTAATCGCTTTCTTCACTACGCGACGTTGCTCGGTATCGACGAGATTTTCATCCGGCAGAGGCCGCTCATCCGGCGCATCGAAGTCGCGCACCTCTTCGCCTTCGCCGCCCGACAACAAACCGGTCAACGAAACCAACCGACGGCGTTTGCGTTTCCGCAATTCGCTGATCGCCAGGTTTGTCGCAATCCGATAGATGTAGGTCGAAAATGCGTGCGTCGTCTGATAACGATTGGCCGCTCGATACACCCGCATGAAAGTTTCCTGTGCCAAATCGACCGCCCCGTCGTAGTCGTTCGTCATCCGATAGATGTAACTCGTGATTTGATTTCGATAACGGCTGACCAGTTCAGCAAAGGCGTCCTCGTCGCCCGCCAGCGTCTCTTCCAGCAGGGCGTGATCGGAGGCTTTGGGCACGACCACCGGAGCCGGCATGGCCGCCGCGAAATTCAAATCCTCAATCGAACTTAACGTTCTCATCAGGCAGGAAGGGCTCGCTGCTGTAAAGCAAACTGTCAGTTTGCGTTTGGTCTCGCGCAGGATCGCAAACTAGCAGTTTGCGCTACGTCGCGTTTACATATTCGCGGAAAATTATACCTCGGCCCGCGACCACCTCAGCAATTGACACGCGATTTAAGGGGAGAAGTTCCGGAAAGTTGAAACGATCTAGGGATTAGCCGACGCCGCCGTCTCGGGATTGAACAGCGCGTCGTCCATCTTCAGGCCATACTGTACCGTCAAAATGTGAGTCTCAGCCACGAGCTTGCCGTCCTCATACAGCGCAGTCCGAAACGGCAAGATGGTGCCTTGCGCCACGCGATAATCGTAGAACCGATTGGTGTATTTCGTTGGGGTGGTCGATCCCGGCGGGGTCTCTTCGTATTCCAGCGAGAGGACGCGGAATGAATGCGCGCTGATGTAGTAACGAGTCTTTAGGTCGGCCTTGTCAACCAAATCGATCATGTAGAGTTCGACGCCCTGCTGTTTGTCTTTGCCTGCCAACGTGATCTTTGATTCGTTCTCTTTGTAACGCAGCAGCGCATCGATGCTGTGCGCCTGTCGCGACAGAAAATCAGCGGCCGCTTCCGCGCGCGGCGCGTAAGTGACGCCGTTGATGATGCCAAACAGGCGTCCTTCACTGGAAATCAGCGAAGCTTCATTCTGGGGCGTCTTGTTGTCGAGCCGGATCTTATCTTTCTCGGTTTTGTCGCCATGCACAAAACGCAATTCGTAGCGCACTTCTTCGGGCTTACCGTCGGCGCCAGTGCGTGTCTCGCGCCCGCGTTCCAAACCGTTCTTGCGAATCTGGGTGAGGGCCGCACGGCCGCCTCCGCCGCCGGCCATCAAGATCGCCGCTTCGGTAATCTGCTCGGCCGTAAGATTGTTCGGATCGACGCGCTTGGGTTGTTCCTTGGCCGGCTCCTGAGGTTTGGGAGGCGCCTGAGGCTTAGTCCGCGTCCCGGGCTTCGTTTCCTGAGCGAGCGACGACGAGAAAAACGTGCCGCCACCCAAGGCGGCGATTATTAATATGACAACTTTGGCGATACGCACGGGGGCTGACTTAAAACTCATGTCCGATACTTCTGACTTTCTGAACTCAGACCTCTGTTCGTCGGCGATTGTAGCATAAGCCGTTCTGAAACAGAGTTTGCACAGTTTAGGGATGTTGGGGGACACCGCAGAGATGCTTGGCCGGGCTTTCGGGAATGACCCAATCGAAATATTCAGGGTGAGGAACGATTGGATCTAGAAAGGTTGAGAGGGCTTCTGGGACACAGAAACACCTAGGACGCCCCTCGCCAGCGCAATCAAATAACGGGCGCGGATGAGTTTATTTTGAACAGACTCGCCAAGGTTTCGAACGCGATAGTAATCACTGGCGGCCAGAGGGGTTAGCGCGTCGAACGCCAGCGAATCCAGAGACTCGTGCTGTCCCGTGGAAAGCTCTGCGCCTCCCACGACGGTAAAACTCAATATTCTAACGCCATGGTGTTGCGTTTGTTGGTTGCCAGCGGGCGATGCGGATTCAACCGAATTAATCGTCTTGACTGCGGCCTCAGCGATTTCGAACGCGCGATTCAGATCGAATTTCGCGAACTTCTGCGCCAGTAACAAAGTTATCGCGGCCCGATCAGCACTTGGTTCTGCGGTATTAACAATCGACAAAGCCTCAGACAAAAGGTCAGCCCCTAAGGTGCGATCTCGGGAACCGGCCAGGGCTCGATCCGCGACTTCCGCCAGGGTCTTCGCGCGCAGATTCTTATCATGGAACTTGAGGGCAGCTTCGCGTGCGTCGACATAAGACGCCGATCTAACTCGGTCAGCAATGATCGCCAGATTGACGTCGTCTTCGGTCTGCGCGCGCATTGATTCATCGCCGATCTTGTCGGCGAACTTCAATGCCTGATCCGAATCTCCGCGCATCGCCCCAATGGCCAGCGCCCGCCACATATAGTCTCTTACGCGATCGTCCTTTTCGTGCTCGGCTCGATCGATAACCGAGTCGAGATCTCCTCCTAACGACGAATCCATTCGTTGTTGTTGGTTCGTAGTACTGGCGGTATTGGCGATGTCGTCCACTTGTTGCGGAGTTAGCGCAGCGATTAGCTCGTTGAGGAGTGGGCGCAGGAGCTGTAGTTTGTCAGGAGCATTACGTTCAACGATCAAATTGCCGCGCACGCTAAGAAAAGTAGCCATACTGATGACGGATTGCGGTACTGTGCCAGTGCTGCGGCTGTCACGGAGAAGTGACACTTGGTTGGTCGCACCTTCGATCAAGTAATCGGTGAATAGCCGGACATTAGCGGTATCATTCTTACTAAAGACATTGCCGTTAACAAAAAAAAGATAGTTACTTAATGCGCTGAGGATCGACCCGTTGGGTGAGTTATTTCGCAAGAGGGCGAGGATTGCCGCGCGAAATAGTGTGTCTGCCAAGGTCTTGTCCACGCTGCCCATTGTGATCAAGAGGGGCCCGAACGCAGACGGGACCGCGGTCCCCTCCAAAGACAGGATTCCGAGCTTTTCCGCATCCACCGGGTTCGTCTTTACCTCGGACAAGGCGAGCTCTGCGAGGAACTCCGTCCGATCATTGGAAGGTTGAGTTGGATTCGCTTTCTTCAGCGCATCCTGGTTCAGGGACTCGAGCCAACGGTCGGCGGTTTCGCGATCGTGCTTCGCAAATAGGCGAGCCACTTCCCTGATGGCTTTCGCCTGCCGCTTCAGCAGATCGAGATGTTGTCGTGCTTCTTCCTTGTCGAGCGTTGAGGTCACCAGGATCTCTTGGCGCGCGGAGTCCCACGCCATGGCGAAAATCGCTCGCGCCTGCAATTCATCAAACTTCCACAACGTGTCGCCGATTTCCGCTTGAATGAGCGCCGCTGCGGGGTGATCGGGTTCGCTTTTCAGGTCATTGGCCACTCGAACGAGCAACAGAAGGGAGAGTTCCTGCTCGGTAGAACGCGGTGCCGCAACAAGTGACGAAGAAGAGGCGGGCCGCGAACCCTTTGGTGTTTGAGCGAAGGACTGCGTGGCCAAAAAGAACGGGGTGGTCAGGAGAATCAAGGCGGCTAAACGCAAAGCTGTGGCGTTGACGATCATTTTTCTCCAAAAGACGAAACTTGTCAGTTTGCAGCGACAGGTTGAAAGAACCGATCGAGTTGCGAGAGATCGTGTTTAGCGGAATCGTAGTTTTGAACGCCATTCCATCGGCTAACTACTTTACCTGATCGCGTGAACAGCAAATATTGCGGGACAAAGGAAACTTTCAAAGCTGCCTGCGAAGCGCCGGGATCGAACAGAGGACTGCCCCAAACGCTTTCGTCGCGTGGGTGAAAATGACTGTCGACAACAACAGAAAGATCGATGCTCTAAAAGTTATATTCATTCTTACCAACGGATAAAGACGGGTTGCGGGTTCGGGCCTAACAGATGCCGGTCAATGTGCGCCGAATAGTATGAGCCGTTCCGGCCTTTGTCAAGAATTATTTGCAAAATATTTTGCAATTGCATTTTCTACCAAATTAAATCCGTACCTACGCCAGCACGCGATCGGCCAGCGCAAGGCGACACCTCACTCAGCTGATAGACTTGGCCGTTTGACAAACGCGTTACCCGTCGCTTAACTAGAATTTCGCTATAAGATATCTGTAACCTAAATCGGTTTAAGGCGGCTTCGAGCCGCACAAAACCCACTTGGCTGGGCGAGCAATAGAGGAACGCAGTCTATGAAACGAGTTGGCATTTTAGTAGGGCGCGAGAAAACTTTTCCGGAAGCGCTGATTAAGAACATCACTGAACGCGGCCACGGAGAGGTGACTGCCGAATATATCAAGCTGGGCGGCATTCGCCATGACGCGCCGCCGCAGTACGATCTCGTGG
>CBFHBI010000173.1:0-5995 GCA_965653755.1 uncultured Blastocatellia bacterium | reverse complement strand
GACTGAACCGATTTCTCGCAACATGCGCACCACCATCTCGTTCGCGCCGCCGTGCAGTGGTCCATACAACGCGGCCGCCGCGCCGGCCAGCGACGAAAACGGATCGGTGTGCGCGCTGCCGATGCTGCGCATCGCGTTAGTGCTGCAGTTCTGTTCGTGGTCGGCGTGCAGGATGAACAGAATCGTCAACGCGCGTTCAAGCACGGGATTCGGCTCATACTTGGCTTCCGTGGTCTTGAACATCATGTTGAGGAAGTTGCCTTCGTAACTCAGATCGTTATCGGGATAGGCGTAGGGCATTCCGATCGCGTGGCGGTAAGCGAATGCGGCGATGGTCGGAACTTTGGCGATCAGCCGATGAATCTGTTTCCAGCGCGACTCTTGATTGAAGATGTCTTTAGCGTCCGGATAAAAAGTTCCCAGCGCTCCCAAGGTCGAGATCAACATCCCCATCGGATGCGCGTTGTAGTGAAAGCCATCCATGACTTTCTTGATACTCTCGTTGATGAAGGTGTGATGCGTGATGTTCCAGGTCCAGTCTTTCAACTGATCGCTCGTCGGCAGTTCGCCGTGTAAGAGGAGATACGCAACTTCGAGGTAACTGCTCTTGACGGCGAGTTCTTCGATTGGAATCCCGCGGTATTCAAGAATGCCTTTGTCGCCGTCGATGAAAGTGATCCGGCTCTTGCACGAAGCGGTGTTCATAAACGCCGGGTCATAAGTCATCAAGCCGAAATCGTCCTCGTTGACTTTGATCTGGCGCAGGTCAAGCGCTTTGATCGTTTCATTCTCGATGGGCACTTCATATTTCTTGCCAGTGCGATTGTCGGTGATGGTCAGAGTGTTGTTGCTCATGCAGTGTTTCACTTTCTCGAGAAGACCTTAATCTTATTTCGCTATTGGGCCGGGTGTCCCCGTCAGAACCATCGGAAAAAACGGGCAGGGACAAGCCCTGCCCCTAACAGAGGTGGCAATCACGCGTGCGATGAGTAAGCGCCGGTGCCGATGAGTTTGGGCGTTACTTCCCGAGCGGGGCCATGTGCGCTTCCGTGTCGCCGTCGAACTGGAATTCACGCAACTGGCTAATGCCGTTCACCATCTCGGTCCGAACTATGAAGCTATTTACTTTTAGACGCTGTACCGGCGTGCAGTGGAACGAAACCGCCAGCTTACTGGCGATCTCGGCATCGCCTTTATAAACAAAAGTGCAGTCCTCGCCGCGCGTCATGGCTGCGTCGTCATGAACGAACAGGTAGGTGCCTTTGAGCGTCACACCCATCAAGCTCACCGGTTCGTTGAACACCGCGATCGCTTTCTGTTTCTTTGCTACCGGCGATGCTTTGCTGGCAACGCCGAAACTGCTGCTGAGCACAACGGCGAACAGGAGCGCCGTCAGTAACATTAGACTCTTCATAATGAATCTCCTCTTCCAAATCGAGATTACGTGCAGGTATGGCACGAATCGCGATTGAGCAACGTTTGTGCCCATCCAACTTCGCTGCCTATTCCGAACAAATCACCAGTGTGACCCGGATCACGTGCGAAAAGTTTCGCAGCCGCCACGAGAAACGTCGCAACCAGCCTGGCTTGGCTATGCCGGGAAGGGCCCAGTTGCGGCGCTTCGGATTCAGGAATAAGCCTTGCTCGCGAACGCGAGTGCCTTTCTGAATTTGATAGACGCGAGGTCCGATCATGGAAGGAGTTCTACTTGAGAGTTTGGCAGGACTAGGCGAGTCGCCGGTAGCCATCGGCGCGGGTGAATGGTGGGAGATGTTGCAGGCCGAGAAAGAAGGCGTCGCGAATGAGATCATCGCCGACGGCCCGCTGGCCCACGACGCCAGGTCGTTCAACGAATGCGAACCTTGGGACGACACCGACGAGCAGATGCAGCGGCAATATCGCCACACCCTCGAGTCGCGCCTGCGCCAATTGAATGACGCACAGGATCGTTTGATCGATGGGGGCTACGGTCTCTGCGCAGATTGCGGAGAAACAATCGGAGACGATCGTTTGCGGGCAAATCCGGCCGCGTCTCTCTGTATCGGCTGTCAAAAACTGGCCGACGAAGGTACTGGCCAAGTTTCGTAACTCAATCTGTTAGATTGCGCCGCAAGCTGACCGTTCGCGTCATGAGCAGCCGTGACTGCGATGGCGCACAAAGTTTCCTGAGATGGAAAAAAGTTCACTTCTGCAGCAACTATACGGCGTGCCCAACAGCGCCGCGCGCAATCGCGTGCAGTTGTCCCACGTGCCACCTCGATGCAAAGCGCTGAAGCACATGATCGGCAACACGCCTTTGCTGGCGATTCGTTTTCGTTTCCGCGGCGAGGAACGGGTGATCTATGCGAAGGCCGAACACTTGAACCTCACCGGCAGCATTAAAGATCGGATGGCCTTTCATATTTTGAAAAAGGCCTACCAGGAACATCGCATCGATCCCGGCGACACGATCGCCGAAGCCACGAGCGTCAACACCGGCATCGCCTTCGCCGCGATCGGCCGCGCGCTGGGACACCAGGTCGTGATCTTCATGCCCGATTGGATGTCGCAGGAGCGCGTCTCGCTGATCAAAAGCCTGGGCGCGAAGATCGTTCCCGTACGCCGCGATCAAGGCGGCTTTGCCGGCAGCATTCGCATGACCGAAGAATTGGCCGAACACAAGCCGCACGTCTTCCTGCCTTCGCAGTTCGCGAACGAAGCCAACGTCGAAGCCCACGAGAGAACCACCGGTCCGGAGATCTGGTGGCAATTATATTTTCATTCGCGTACGCCCGACGCGTTCATCGCCGGCGTTGGCACCGGCGGGACAATCATGGGCGTCGGCAAGTATCTGCGCGAACACAATCCAGCGATCAAACTTCATCCGCTGCAACCCACCGAATCGCCGACACTCTCGACCGGACACAAGGTGGGCCATCACCGCATTCAGGGGATCTCTGACGAGTTCATCCCATCGATTCTGGAACTGAGCCAACTCGACTCAGTCGTCAGCGTTTCAGATGGTGATGCGATCTTAATGGCCCAGAAACTCGCAGCCACCCTGGGTCTCGGCGTAGGAATTTCTTCCGGCGCAAATTTTGTCGGCGCGTTGAAGCTTCAGGATGAGATGGGCAGCGACGCGATTATCACCACCGTCTTTCCCGACGACAATAAAAAATATCTGACCACCGATTTGCTGCGGGAAGAACGCGCGCAAACAGACTACTTCACTCCCGAAGTAGAACTAGTGGGTTACGAGGCGATCAAGCGCGTTTGCTACACGTGTTTCGACGGGGAAGAGTGACAGCCGCAGTGATTGACTCTCAAGATCATTCGGCTACACTAATCTCATGAAATTACCGAGACTAACCGCCGTCATCGAAAAAGAGGGTAAGTGGTTCGTCGCGACTTGTCCCGAGTTGGGTGTTGCGAGCCAGGGGCGGACAAATGACGAGGCAGAGGCGATGTTGCAAGAGGCGGTCGAATTATTGCTTGAGGAAGCCGATGAGGCGGAGATTCAGCGTCGACTCAACCGCGGTGTGAAAGTGAAGAAATTGGAACTCGCGCATGCCTAAGCTGCCGGCCTTGTCCGCACGCGAGGTTTGTAGAATTCTTCAGCAACACGGTTTCGCGGTCGTTCGCCAGAAGGGCAGTCATATCATCCTGCGCAAACAACTTCCAGAACGGGGAATCACCGTGCCGGTTCCAAACCATTCTGAGATCGCCAGAGGAACGCTGAAAAGCATTATCGATCAAAGCGAAATTCCCAGAACCGAATTTGAGAAATAATCCATTCACGCAAACGCAAGTGCGCCGCCTGGTTATCACTATCAGGCGGCGCCTTTTGTGTAAGAACCCGGAGCGGAATCGACGGGCTCAAGTGAACCTGTGATTGCGAAAATACAGCTATTGTGATCTTTCGAAGTTGTTATTTGATCCGGTCGCTATCGACTGACTCTGAGACCCTTTAAGTGATTGGCCGATTGCGTGGACCAAGTTTCCCGCGATTTTCCATGTGCGCCTTTCTCATTTCTTCCAGCTTGGCTTTCTGCTCGGGCGTCAGCACGGCGAGCAATTGCGCGCGCACCCCTTGTCGCGATTGCATCAGTTGTTGACGCAGTTCTTTCGCGCGCGCTGTTTCTTCGGCAGTCAATGTGCCGGCGCGCCGCTTCTGGGCCAATTGCCGCAGTTCCTGTCGCTGCGATGTCGTGCTTTGAAACTGACTCTGCATGATCGAACGGACTTGTTGCCGTTGTTGATCCGTGAGATTCAGTTCGCGCAATCCCCTTAACATTTTGCCCATGGGCCGTCGCTGCCGTCTCATGCGACGCATCTGCGGATTCGTTTGCTGCGAGTTCGCGTTGTTGTTGGGTTGAGTCTGCTGGGCGAACGCGACGCCGGACATGGCCAGGCCAATCGTTAAGCTCGCCATTGCCAGCTTATTTTTTAAGAACATTCCTGATTACTCCTTAAGAGATGATTTACTGGGGCATCTCGATGAGGCTAGCGAGAATCGCGATCCCTTAGACGCGATCGGAGAATTAAAAGTCTGAGAATCTATGAATTGCGGTCGCTGGAGATCACAACGACTGCCTGCGATGGGCTACAACCGCAGCACGCGGCGACGCACGAAGACTCGCGCTGATTTGTGACCTTCAACGAAGCAATGCGCCGCCATGCGCGATCGCTCACATAACACAGCGCGATGAAAAGAATGATTGCCGCCGCGATTGGTTGCCAATACGACATGTCCGTTTAGCTGAGCCCCAGCAGGCGTCCTCCCTGAAATGTAACCAACGAAGCAACGTAGGCCAGCACCATCATGTAACTGACCATGAACAGCGGCCAACGCCATGAATTCGTTTCGCGCCGCACGATCGCGACGGTTGACATGCATTGACACGCGAGCAGAAAAAAGATCATCAGCGAGATTCCTGTCAGCGGCGTCCAAATCGGCGAGCCGTCGCTGCGTTTCGCATTGCGCAGCGTCTCGACCAAAGACGAAGACTTGTCCTCGGCATTTCCGCCGACGTTATAGACGATGCTGAGTGTCGAGATGATCGTCTCGCGCGCCGCGAATGAAGAGATCAGGCCAATGCCGATCTTCCAATCGAACCCGAGCGGCTTGATCAATGGCTCAATCAGACGACCCGCGCGTCCCGCAAAACTGTTTTCGATTTGTAGCGCCTTCTCCCCCTGGGAGAGGGATGGGGTGAGGGTCTGTGGCGCGGCTAATTCACTCTCAACGTTACTCCGTGGGAATGCCATCAGCGCCCACAACAAAATCGAAATCGAAAGAATGACGGTGCCGGCGCGCTTGAGAAATACTGAGCAGCGACTGAACAACGCGTGGCCCACGTTACGAAAATCGGGAATGCGATAAGGAGGCAACTCCATCACAAATGGCGGCGGCGGCGCATTTAGAATCGTGCGCTTCAGAATCGACGCTACGATGATCGCCACGACGATTCCCAATAGATACATCGCGAGGATAAGCACGGCGCCGAGCGAGACCACGCCCAACACTGTCTTACCGGAAAAGAACGCGGCAATGATTAGCGTGTAAACCGGCAGCCGCGCCGAACAACTCATGAACGGAGCAATCATGATCGTCGCCACGCGGTCTTTGGGGTTCTCAATCGTACGCGTCGCCATGATTCCGGGCACCGCACAAGCGAAACTACTCAACAACGGCACAAACGCTTTGCCGTGCAACCCGACGGCGCGCATCAGACGGTCCATCAGGAAGGCTGCCCGCGCCATGTAACCGCTGTCTTCAAGCAGCGAAATGAACAGAAACAGCAGCAGGATCTGCGGCAGGAATGCGACCACACCGCCTACTCCGGCAATGATGCCGTCCGTCAACAAAGCCGTAAATATTCCTGCCGGCAGATGTGCGCGCACGAGATCGGCCAGGGCGCTGAACACGTTGTCGATGAGATTCATGGGCAAGCTGGCCCAGGAAAAGATTGCTTGAAACACCAACAGCATGACGAGCACCAGAATCACCGGACCA
>CBFHBI010000172.1:0-6018 GCA_965653755.1 uncultured Blastocatellia bacterium | reverse complement strand
CAGACCGTCGGACAGCTTCATGATGTTGGCTTTGTGAACCGCGGTGATCTTCCGTCGTTTTTCATTGCGCGCGTACGTGAAGGCAAAGCGCGCAATTCGCGTCGAAGCTTTCTCGGTGATGATCTTCAAACTTTCGACGACGCCGGCGACGACTTCGTGTTCCAGACCGGAGTAAAGACTTTCAGTATTCTCGCGCACGACGACGAGATCGAGGCCCGGATTACGGCACGGCACGTTCGGCAACGCGCGCACCGGCCGCAGGTTCGCGTAGAGGTCGAGCGCCTTGCGCAGCCCCACGTTGACGGAAGTAAATCCCTTGCCGACCGGCGTCGTGATCGGGCCTTTCAAGCCGACCTTGTTCCGCTGAATCGATTCGATCAGTTCATCCGGCAGAGTCTTGCCGTATTTATCGAGCGCCTCCTGGCCCGCGATCTGTTCTTCCCATTCGATCTCGACGCCGGAGGCTTCGACGATGCGCACGACCGCCGCGGCGACTTCCGGTCCGATGCCGTCGCCGGGAATCAATGTGATACGATGCTTCATAAGAAGAAATCAGTAGACAGTAGTCAGTAGCCAGTAGTCAACCTCATGTCCGCGCGGTCCGATCGATTTCAAACACATTCGGAAATAGTGATTGTCGGCGGCGGCGTCATCGGTCTTTCGATTGCGCGCGCGCTGGCTTTGCGCGGCGTGCGGCAGCTGACCCTGATCGAAAAAGGTGACTTCGGTCGCGAAGCTTCGTGGGCCGCCGGGGGAATTCTCGCGCCCCAGGTTGAGGCGGATGCGGCAGACGATTTTTTCCGTCTCGCGTGCGCCAGTCGCGACCTGTATCCGCCATTTGCGCAAGCATTAGCGTCAGAGACAGGCGTCGATATCCAACTCGATACAACCGGCACGATGTACGTCGCTTTTGCCGAGCTTGAGGTGAATCTGTTTCGCGCGCGCTGTGTCTGGCAGGCGAGTGAAGAGTTGAACGTCGAATGGCTGAGCGGCGATGAGGCGCGCGCGCTCGAGCCGTGTCTGTCTGAGCAGGTTCGCTGCGCGTTGAGATTCCCGAACGACTTTCAGGTTGAGAACCGAAGGCTCGTCGATGCGCTGATTGCGAGTAATCGAAAGCTTGGAGTTAGCCTGATCGACAACTGCGCGGTTCGCAAAGTGCGCGTCGCGGGCGATCAAGTCGAAGGTGTCGAGACTGAACACGGCTTCATTCGGGCGGCGACAGTCGTCGTCGCGGCCGGCGCCTGGTCATCGGCGGTCGATCCTGCCGGCGAACTGGAGATCGAACCCGTGCGCGGACAGATGCTTTGTTTTCAACCGCAAACACAAATCGCGCGGCATGTAATTTACAGCTCGCGCGGTTATTTGATTCCGCGGCAGGACGGCCGATTGATCGCCGGCTCGACGAGCGAACACGTTGGATTTGATAAGCAAGTAACTCAGCCAGGCATCGAGACTATCAAGGCGATGGCTGTTGAAATTTCACCGGTGCTGGCTGCGCTTCCGCTCGTCGATGGCTGGGCCGGCTTTCGGCCACGCGCGCACGATTGTTTACCCGTGCTGGGAGAGTCGCCCCAGATTCAACGTCTATTTTATGCGACCGGTCATTACCGCAATGGCATTTTGCTCGCACCGATCACGGGAGACTTGATGGCGGAAACGATTCTTACAGGTAAGGTCTCGCCATTGCTTGCATCGTGTGCCCCCGGTCGCGCACAGGTAGCGCGTGCGTGAAGTCATTATTTTGACAGCGCTCGGCTCCTGCCATAACATCTCAAGCAGTCTCTCCGCGCGTTTGCGAATCAGTTTGAAATGAAGTCAGTTCGTCTTGCGATTCTTGTCCTTTGCTGTGGTTGGCTCGCTTCGTCGCCGGCCATTTACGCGACGGCATTTGCAAAAGCTAGAGTCCCCTCGGGGGCGAGCGACCCGACCGACAAGAAAACTGCCGCGCAGCTTTTCGAAGAAGCAAACAATTACGTCCGCAAGAAATTCGATGATTTCGAAAAGGCAAAAATGCCTTTCGACGAGCGGCTCAAACAGCAGGTCCAACGCGAACAGCGTGATCTCGCGGGGCGATATGCGATCGCTTTGGCGGCGCGCAAGTTGAAAGGCGACGACTCGTACTATTTGGGCATGCTCTATAACATCGCCGGGCAAGCTGACGGCGCGTTCGATGCGATGCGCCGGTTCCTCAGCGAGAATCCAGAAGCGAAGGGCGAGACAGCGCAGAACGCGCGCGCGATTGTAGTTATAAATGCATCCAAGAGGGGCGCGTTGGCCGAGGCAGAGCAACGCCTGAAGCAATACGCAGACGATCAACCGCAAATTCCGGACGACCGATACTCGTTAGAGAACTGGATGACCGTCAGTTATTTCAACGCTAAAGACTACGAACATGCCTTGCCTCACGCACAGCAGTTGTGGCTGGTCGCCGAATCGGCAGCGCGAGGCAAGCAGCCGCTCGCGCGCGACGCGACGTTGAGCGATGCGGCGATCTCGCTTTCGGAAATCGATCTCAAGCTGAAAAAAAAGAATGACGCAGTGGCTGTAATTCAGGACTTAAGGAAACTTGCGCTGACTTTTCCATCCGGCAATCTATACAAGATAGCTCTGCGCCGTCTGATTCAAATCGACGACACCGTAGATCTTTTCAAAGATGTCGAGCGTCTGGATGCCTCGGAGGCGACGATGCCGCCTGAAATCACCGCTCGCGAATGGATCGATCGCCAGCCCGTAAAACTTTCCGAGTTACAGGGCCGGGTGGTTCTGCTTGACTTCTGGGCCACGTGGTGTGGTCCATGCCGGGCCACCCTGCCTCGCTTTGAAAAATTCTTTGAGCAGTACAAAGAGAAGGGTCTCGTCGTTATCGGTGTGACTAACTTTGAAGGCCACGCCGAAGGCAAGCAGTTGACGCGCCCGCAGGAGTTGGATTATTTGCGCGACTTCAAAAAGAAATTTGGCCTGACGTACGGTTTCGCGATCGCGGACGGGCAGAACGATTTCAACTACGCCAACTCGAGTATCCCGACAACTTTTATGCTCGACCGCAGCGGCAAGGTTCGCTTTATCAGCGTCGGGTCGAGCGACATCGAAGCGGCAGCGTTGCATAAGATGATCAAGAAATTGATCGACGAGCCTGCGCCGGCAAAAACAACAAACTGAATGCTCCGCTATTTCGTCTATCGCACGCACGTGTGGCTCGCCTTGGTGGTCGCGATTCCGGTGCTCGCGTGGACCTCGAGCGGACTCTTGTACGCATGGCCGAAGGCGGTCGAAGGCGGAAAGATCGAAAGCATCGATGCAACACGAATCGATGTTTCGCCGTCTGATGCATTGTTGAAAGCGAACGCATTTGCCGGTAGAAAGTTGCCAACGACGGCGTTGACTTTATTAATGCGCGACGGGCGGCCGGTTTATCAGGCTGTGGGCGGAATGGGCGGTGATTCGTTACTGATCGATGCGGAAACCGGCGCGGTGATCGTGACGACCCCGCCGGGCGCGCTGACAAGATATTTTCGGCAAGCCCACTTTTATTTCTTTGCCGGAGCGTGGCAGGTGCCCCTGCTGATTGGCTTTTCGGCGCTTGCTGGTCTTTCGGCGATGTCGGGTCTGTATTTGAGTTTGAGGCTGCGGTTTGGGAAACTATTCCGGTAACGCAAACTGTTAGTTTGGGAACCGTCTCCCGCGCGCAAACTAACAGTTTGCGTTACATGTCACAGCGAAGTTAATCGATGCAAGTATCCTTTTTCAACATTCTCATCGCTTTCGCCGGTGGCCTGCTTTCGTTTCTGTCTCCGTGCGTGTTACCCCTCGTTCCGGGTTACATTTCTCTGATGTCCGGCGTCAGCATCGATCACTTAAAAGGCGAAGGCGCAGGCAGTTCGCGCAAAGCAGTCATAGCCAACTCGCTGGCGTTTAATGCTGGACTATCGGTGATTTTTCTGGCGCTTGGAGGCACGGCCGGTCTGATCGGCGCGACGATCATCAACAATGTCTGGGTGCGGGTGATCGGCGGTCTGGTGATCATCGTTTTTGGTTTGCACCTGATCGGATTATTAAAGATCAAATATCTCTACAAAGACACGCGGCAGTTTTCAGACAATAAACCGCACGGGATGTTGGGTTCGCTGACACTCGGCATCGCGTTCGCTGCGGGTTGGACTCCCTGCATTGGCCCGATCCTCGGCGGCATCATTGGCTTGGCGGCGACAAGCGGCGGCTGGAAAAGCGGCTTACTGCTGGCGGCATTTTACTCGGCCGGTCTGGCTGTGCCGTTTTTGGTGACCGGACTTGCCATCAATCAGTTTCTAGGCTTCTATTCAAAGTTCCGACGCCATCTGCACAAAGTCGAGGTCGTTTCCGGAATCGTTTTGATTTTGATCGGCGTGCTCGTGATGAGCAACCGAGTCACGCTGCTGGCCAGTACTCGTTTAGCGGCAATCGTTCCTGCTTTCGAATCATGGTTGCACTTTCGCGCGCCGGCGGCGCCGCCAACGGCGGACACGAAACAGGCGTACGCTGCAGCTCCGGACGTTCAATTCACAAAACTGGATGGCAGTTCCTTCCGGTTGAACGAGTTGAAGGGCCGCGTGGTCTTGCTGAACTTCTGGGCCACCTGGTGTGTTCCGTGCCGGAATGAAATCCCTTCATTGAGTGCTATGCAGAAAGATTTGGAATCACGTGGCTTGAGCGTGATTGGGGTTTCCTACGACGACACGGCGGATCTCGTGCAACAGTTTCAGAAAGACATTCCGCAGAGTTATCAAATCGTCCTGGGAGGCCGCGAAGTTGGATCGGAACTGCCGGCTTCACCTTTACCTACGACTTACATCATCGATCGGCAGGGACGCATTCGCGACAAGATGATTGGCGAGCGCACTCGTGATGCGTTCGAAGCCGTAATCAAGCCGTTGCTGGATGAAGGCCAGGCGACCGCGCAGAATAAATGAAACTTGGAGTAACGTGATGAAGAAACTAGTTTTGATGCTTCTGTTTGTGTTTGCCGCGTCGGCATTGTCGTACGGACAGAATGGACACGAATATTCACCGCTGGTTGAAAAGACGGTCAATTATAAAAACTGGACGCTAAACGATCTGGTCAACAACAAACCGATGACACTGCGGTCGTTGATGGCCGGCAAGAAGCTGGTGATGTTGCTCTATTTCGCGCCCTGGTGTCCGAATTGGAAAAACGAAGCACCAGTAGCGGCCGGTCTCTACGACAAGTACAAATCGCAGGGATTTGAAATCATTGGCATCAGCGAATATGGATTGCGCGACGACGTGAAAAATTTCTTTGGGCCAAACGGTCCGCCTTATCCGGTGGTGACCGAATCGGAATCGCGCGAAGACCGCGAGAAAACTCCGCACTATGGCTATCGTCAATTGACCGGCGACACGCGACGCTGGGGATCGCCTTGGTCCATCTTTCTCGATCCGGCGAAGTGCAACGCGAGCGGCGACGTGCTGAGGGAGAAGGGCTGGGTGGTCACTGGCGAACTCATCGAAGCGGACGTCGATAAATTCATTCATGATCGCTTAGCCGCGAATGCTGTAATCGCGCCCTGCAAGCAATAAGTTTGGAGTACCGCCTTCAGGCGGCACGGTAGCGCAGCTCGCTTGATGCGCAGAGTCCCGAGCGGAGCAAACCGGACCGTGAACTCTGACATCGATCAAAACTCACATCTCACTTTTACCATCACCGCAGCAGAGGCGGGCGAAAGACTCGATGCGTTTCTCGCGGCACGCATCGACGGCTGGAGCCGCGCGCGCTTGCAGCGGCTGATCGAAGACGCCGACGTACTGGTTAGTGGCCACACCGCCAAGCCGTCGTACAAAGTCCGGCCACACGACGAAATCGACGTAGAGTTGCTAGTCCCCGCGGCAGAGACGTTTAGTCCGGAAGATCTGCCGATCGATGTCGTCTATGAAGACGATGATTTGATCGTCATAAATAAATCCGCGGGGATGGTCGTGCATCCGGCGGCAGGTGTTTCGCATGGCACTCTGGCAAACGCGCTC